>NZ_QETJ01000210.1:0-7251 GCF_003105095.1 Pseudomonas sp. NDM
TCGCGATAGCCGTCTTTCAGATTTTGATGAGCCGACAGGCACTCCGCTATCGCGAGCAGGCTCACTCCTACAATTTTAATCCCGGGTAAATTCGATATGGCATAACCATAGACCGCATCGATATATGTGGTTACATGAAAAATCGCTATGCTGCGGGCCAGATTTTTCCTGTCGTTTTCTGGACGTTTGAATGGAATTGGCAAATTTCGGCCTGGTGATTGCCGGGCTGGTGGTGGGGTTTATCGTCGGCATGACCGGTGTCGGCGGCGGTTCGTTGATGACGCCGATTCTCCTGTGGTTCGGCATCAACCCGGCAACCGCGGTGGGCACCGACCTGTTGTATGCGGCGATCACCAAATCCAGCGGCGTCCTCGTTCACAGGAAAAACAACAACATCGATTGGGCCATCACCGGCTGGCTGACCCTGGGCAGTGTGCCCGCTGTGGCCATGACCCTGTGGTTCCTCAGCACTCTGCACACCGCGCCGGAAGCGATGAACGCCATCATCAAACAGGCGCTGGGCTTCGTCCTCTTTGCCACGGCGCTGGCAATCTTTTTCAAGAAACGCTTGCTCGAATTCGCCCACAAACGCGCGGGTGGCAACTACAACCCTAGCGGTTCGCGGCTCAACGTGATGACCGTGATCACCGGGCTGATCCTCGGCACCATGGTTGCCCTGACCTCGATCGGCGCTGGCGCACTGGGCACCGTCGCGCTGTTCATCCTCTACCCGTTGCTGCCAACCCGCCGCCTGGTCGGCACCGAAATTGCCCACGCCGTACCCCTGACCCTCGTCGCCGGCCTCGGCCACGCCAGCATGGGCAACATGGACTGGGGCGTGCTGGGTTTTCTGCTGATGGGCTCACTGCCGGGCATCTGGCTCGGCAGCCACCTGACCGGCCGCATCTCCGACGAAGTCCTGCGCCCGTGCCTGGCAACGATGCTGGTGTTGATTGGTTACAAGTTGGCGTTCTGAGTCAGCCTGGAGAAAACACTTCCTGTGCAGCGGCCGTAGGGAGGTGCCGATGATCGCTTACGTCATGTTGCGCAAAGTTCTCCCTGACCTAAGCTTCTGACAGGGCAATGCCTTTTTGCCAGACACCGCCGGAACAATCGCCACGATGCGCAATCAGTAGTGCGTGGATATCAAAAGGAGATGCGCATGCTCATCAGGTCCCTGACCCTGACCCTCTTGCTGGCAATCGCCGGCCCCTTGTTCGCCGCCGACAGCGATTCACCCCTGGCCGGGGACGTGGGCCGCGCCCGTCCGCTGATCGTGATTGCGCAAAGCACCGTTGACCCGGTGTGGCTGAGCCTGAAAAAGTCACTGGAAGACCCGGCGAACAAAAAGGGCGTCACCGACCGCAACATCAAGGTCTACACCATCCTCAGTATGTCCGGCCAGCTCGACGGCAAGGACATGGGCCAGCAGGACACCATGGCCCTGCTGCGCTCGCTGAAGCTCGGCGCCGGCGCTTATCCAAAAGTGTTCCTGGTGGGCAAGGACGGCGAAACCAAGCTCTCCGCCTCGGGTGACGAAGCCAAGGCATTGAGCCTGGCGAAGATCTTCGAAACCATCGACGCCATGCCCATGGCCGAAAAAGAAGCCGCCGCTGCGGCCGCCGCACAAACGCCTGCCGCCACCGAGCCGGAACCGGCCAAAGGCGCGAAGGGCAGCAAACCGGCCAAACCGAGCAAGCCGCCGCAGATGCCGGATGATTGATCGGTTTTTGGGAGATGTTTCATAAGTGTAAAAAGGGGCAAGAAGATTTATCTTCTCGCCCCTTTTTACACTGGCATCTGGCGAATGATGTTTACTAGCACGGGCGAGAAGGGTTCGAGCTTTTGCGCTTTCGGCAGAAGTAAATCATCCAGGAGCAGGTCGAGTATTTCCTTGTCCTCAATCTCCGGCAACTCGCCAGGTTCGACCCCAACCTTATAAATCAGCGCTTCAACCAAGGTTCTTCTTCTGCCGATAAGAGCGCGATTGCTCTCTTCGGTGTGGCCGAGATTCAACGTTTCTATGGCATCTTTTGCGCGTGCAGTTTTTCCCGCGACCAAGCCCGAAAGGTAAAACTTGAGTTCGGTTTCACACTCATCCATGAAAGGAGTCAGCCCCAACGGCTGCGTTCCTCGACCGTGCCCGCAATGAGGGCGATTCTCGCAACTGGCTACGATGTTGGTGAAATCCAATGTGCGGTTGTGGACGCGATTCTGAGCTTCAACATGCTCATTGTGGGAACCATCGACCGTGATGGACTGACAGCAATAAGCGCACAGCCCGAACTGCTCGGTGACGCAAGCGGCCCTGACGGTTTGACGTTCTTCGTGCGGAAGGTCAGGGTAGGTGGCGGTCTTGTTTTTCAGCTTCCATTTCGCAAATGAATCCGGCTCAGCTCCTTTGATTATCTTACGCACGACGCAACTCCAGCTTGCGGATCAGTAGAGCGGCTTTCGCTAGCTCGATATGACCTTCGGGGAGCTCTGAGGAGAGCTCAGCGAACAGCAATTTGGCTTCGTCCAGATTTCCGTCCTGTACTTCCTTCAGAAGCCGATTGAGGCGCTTCTGCACGTCGCTGTTGCGGATATCGGTGTCCATGACTTCCAGCAGTATTTGATTGGCGTCGAGTCCGTAAAGGCCGTTGTGTTCGTGGAGTTCGCCGTCATTGAGGACGTACACCAGAACATCTTTAGCGTCACTGATGACCAGCGGTGAGTGGGTGGTCAAGACGAACTGGCAATTCGGAAAAGTCTCACTCAACTGACGGATCAGGCTGCGTTGCCACTTCGGGTGTAGGTGCAAATCGACCTCGTCGATGAGCACGATGCCGTCACCGTGCAGTGGATTGTCGAGGGACTGGTTCATCATCGCCAGGCGACGCGCGATGTCGCCGACCAGCGCCATCATTGATTTCTCGCCTTGCGAGAGCTGAGCGACGTTGAGAGTGACGCCGTTCTTATCGATGGCCATGTGCAGGCGCGGTTTGCGCTGGACGCGCAGGTTAGTGAACCCGGGCATGAACGCCGCGATGGCCGAGCGCACGGCTGCCAGCTGGCGGTCTCGAGATGAGGCTTTCAACTTGGCAAGAGTTTTCCATACGTCGCTGTCGGTACCGAATTTTTCCGAGATTTCGGCCAGCGCAGTGTCGGAAATTCCGGTTTCGTTTTCGCTGTCCTCGCGCTCGCGGAACCATTCGAAGAAACGACGAAAATCGACGCCCCGATTAAGCGAGTTGTCGTAGCCGTCGAGTTGATCGAATGTATGTTTGGTGCGGATTTTCAGCGGGATTTCTAAAACGGAGCGTTCGACTGGGTAGTAGGCGATGAGCGGGAGGGAGGCCTTGTCGTTGGCTGTCAGTCGGGTGCGGTAGTGATCTGCAAGCAAGCTTGCTTCTGCTAAAGCACTATGAGGAGATGACTTCCGTCCCTGTTTCCCACGGGCGATGCTCCATACGTAGTAAGGGTCTTCAGGATCACCGTCAACATTATGGGGGTGAGAACTATCTGCTACAGCAAGAGTAACTACAGAACCCATCGCCCCATTGCGAATGTCCTCTTCTGCTAGATGATTGCCTATGCCTTTCTCGGTACGGATCCGTGCGACCAGCCAACTCAACGAAACAGCCAAGGATTTGAGGAGAGTCGTCTTTCCGGCTCCGTTGTTGCCAACTAGAACTGTGACGTTTGATGAGTGTTTTTTGGTGGGAGCCAAATCAATGCTCAACCTCGTGAATCGACCAAAATCCACAAGTTTAAGTTTGGTAATTTCCATTACAACGCCCTTCGAGGGTCAGTCGGTTCAAAAAAAATGCAGCACATTATGTCATTCCCACACACAGATTAATTCGATGCATTGTAGATACAACGAATTCATCCGCTAATCAAAACTCGTTGCAGCATGTGCCTGCTGAAACGTCTGACGCCAATACCCTTCAAACCCAGTGGATTTTTCCTGCAAGACGCGGCGGCCGTGGTGAACTGGTGCGTTGTGGCGCAGGGGGATAACCTCTTTTGGCCGCTGAAAAACACAGTGGTCGGATGTGGAAGTCCGGTGATTCCCGAGCGCGCGTTGCGCCTGTAGACACATGTTGGTGGTTTTTATGCCAACATTGTTTGCTTATGGCAGCTATGCGCAGGAGCACTCTCGAGTGCACCGGGTTCCTCGGGCTTCCCCGGACTTCCACACCTGCGCAAAGCTGCCACCCTCTCGTGGAAGTGAGTTCGGCAGTTTTTTCTTTAAATGTCCCGAGGATTTATTAATGAAAAAACACACTCCAAATCCCCCCGAATCCCCCATGGATTCAAGCTCCTTCGACTCCAATAACCCGCGTTTGCGCCACCCCGGCCAACCCGATCCCATCAGCCACGTCTTCACCATTCTCCCCGACATCGACACGGCGACACTGCTGAGCCATGCCTGCGAAACCCTTGCCTCACTGAACGTACTGACCACCGACCTTGCCTGTGAATTGAGCGGTGCGCAGCGCAGCCTGACGTTGTCGATCCAGCAGTTGGCGGTGGTCGGTGAACTGCTGGTCAACCGCGCGCTGGACAATCTCGATTCACCCGCAACGGCGACTCAACATTGAACAGGGAGGTTCTATCATGGCGCGCTACATACCGATCACCGGGATTGACTGCAAAATTCCCTGTGTGCTGATCGACAGCGAAGCCCCCATCGACGTGTTGCACGGCACCGCGGCTTACCGCTTGCGCTGTGTGACGCAGCTGATGGAGAGCCTTTCGCTGGACGAGGGCAAGGGACACGATGCATTGCTGTTGCAGGATTTCGCCCGGGTGCTGGCGATTCCGTTGCGCGATAGCTGTGACTTGATGGATGTCATTGGCTGGCGCTTGCAGGCGCAGCTTTAAGCGCTGAAACGAAAAAGATCGCAGCCTGCGGCGGCTCCACCATCAACCGAGTGAAAACCCGATCCTGTAGGAGCCGCCGCAGGCTGCGATCTTTTGCTCTTAATCCGCCAGCGCCGCGAAAACCGTATGCGCAATCTTCACCCGTTCGGCATTCGGGTAATTCTTGTTGGCCAGAATCACGATACCCATATCCCGCGACGGCACGAACGCCACGTACGCGCCAAAGCCCCGCGTCGAACCGGTCTTGTTGAACAGCACGTTGGCCGGTTCAGCTTGCGGGGGGTTCAGCCACTCGACTGTGTGCGGCTCCATGGCCATGGGCGTGGAGTTGCCGTTTTGCAGTTTTTCCAGGCTGATCGGGTAGGCGTAGCGCTCCCAGCCGAGGCCTTGGGTCATGTCGCCGACGCGGTAATAACCGAGGTGTGTGTTGGCGATGGCTGTGTGCAGATCGGGCGCGAGGCTGGCCGGTTTCAGCTGTGCCTGGACATAGCGCAGCAGGTCGGCGGCGCTGGTTTTGATGCCGTAGGCCTCGGCGTCAAGGGCGCCGGGGCTGACGCGCACTGGTTGGTCGGCGCTGTCGTAGCCTTGGGCGTAAAGCTTTGACTGCGCTGACGGCACGCTGAGGAAGGTGTGCTGCAAACCGAGTTTCGGCAGCAGGGTTTGCGTCATTGCCTGGTCGAATGGCTGGCCGAGGCTTTTGGCCGTCAGGTAGCCGAACAGGCCCAGGCTCGGGTTGGAATACAGGCGATGGCTGCCAGCGGGAAACTGCGGTTTCCATTGTTGGTAATAGCCGAGCATCTTGTCGGAAGAATCCGCCTCAGCGGGGAATTGCAGCGGCAGCCCGCCGGCGCTGTAGGTGCCCAGTTGCAGCACGCTGATGTTGTCGAAGGCGCTGCCCTTGAGCTCGGGCCAAAGCTGGCTGGCCTTGCTCGACAGGTCGAGTTTGCCGGTGGCCTGGGCGTAACCGGCGAGGGTGGCGGTGAAGGTTTTGCTCACTGAGCCGACCTCGAACAGGGTGTTTTCGCTGACCTTTTGCCCGGTGTCTTTGGCAGCGACTCCGTAATTAAAGTAATGAACCTGGTCGTTCAGGGTGATCGCCACGGTCAGCCCGGGGATGTTGTTTTGTTGCATCACCGGGGTCACGGCTTGGGCGACCAGTACCTGCAATTGCGCATCGCTCGGCGTGGCGGCATGGCAGGCAACGCTGCCGAAGAACAGGGCGAAAGTGCTGTAGGAAAAGGCCTTGCTCGGTTTGAAGGAACGCATGAGTGAGTCACTCTCCATGAGTGTCGATTGTTGTATACCGCTACACTGCGGGTGATTTTTCATCGGGCGGCTGATCAGCGCGGTTAATTTAGGCACTTCGCCGGCCCTCGACAAACGATGAAAACTCGGACGAGCCATTAGAAAAATTCTGGACAGCGCATGATTCGACCACAACTGCCGCTCAACGCTCTGCGCGCGTTTGAAGCCTCGGCACGCCACTTGAGTTTCACCCGCGCGGCCGTCGAGCTCTGCGTGACGCAAGCTGCCGTAAGCCATCAAGTCAAAAGCCTGGAAGCGCAACTCAACCTGACCTTGTTCAAACGCTTGCCCCGTGGGCTGATGCTGACCAGTGAAGGCGAGACCTTGCTGCCGGTGCTCACTACCTCATTCGATCATATTGCGCAGATGCTCGAGCGTCTGGCCGGTGGGCAGTATCGGGACATGCTGACGGTCGGCGCGGTGGGCACGTTTGCCGTGGGCTGGCTGCTGCCGAGGCTGGCGGACTTTCGGGCGAAATATCCGCTGATAGATTTACGCTTGTCGACCAATAACAACCGGGTCGATGTGGCGGCGGAGGGGCTGGATTACGCGATTCGTTTCGGCGCCGGCGCGTGGCATGGCATCGAGGCAACACGCTTGCTCGATGCGCCGTTGTCGGTGCTGTGCGTGCCGGAAATCGCTCGGCAGCTGCATGCGCCCGCTGACCTGTTGCAGCAGACGCTGCTGCGTTCCTACCGCACCGATGAATGGCCGGAGTGGTTTCACGCGGCGGGTCTGGCGACGCAAGCAGCGCCACCGCAAAGCATCGTGTTCGATTCGTCGCTGGCCATGATGGAGGCGGCATTGCAGGGCGGCGGGGTGGCGTTGGCACCTCCGCTGATGTTCGCCCGGCAACTGGCGGCGGATGCGATCTGCCAGCCGTTTGCGATCGAGATCACCACCGGCAGTTATTGGCTGACGCGGTTGCAGTCGCGACCCGAGACAGCGGCGATGAAAGCTTTCAAGGCGTGGTTGCTGCAAATCTCTGGTTAATGCAAATCCCTTGTAGGAGTGAGCCTGCTCGCGATAGCGGTGTGTCAGTTGATATCAAAGTTGACTGACACACCGCTATCG
>NZ_QETJ01000211.1:0-7232 GCF_003105095.1 Pseudomonas sp. NDM
CTCGCGATAGCGGTGTGTCAGATAAACATTCGCTGACTGAAACACCGCTATCGCGAGCAGGCTCACTCCTACAGGAGATCTCCTTGCCTGACGATATTTCATACCGGACAAATAACAAGGGGGCGAATTCTCATCCGCCCCCTCGTTTGTCCGCTTATTCCTGCGGTTCTTCGTCAGCTGCGGCGTCGAGTTGCTGGTCTTCACCTGCCTCGTCGATGCCGACGCTGCCTGCGAATTCCTCGCCCTCTTCACCTTCGAGCTCTTCGCCTTCGACTTCCGAAGGCTCCTGGACCCGCTCCAGCCCGACCAGGGTTTCATCCTTGGCCAGCTTGATCAGCGTCACGCCCTGAGTGTTACGGCCCAGGCTCGACACTTCGCCGACACGGGTACGCACCAGAGTGCCCTGATCGGAGATCAGCATGATTTCTTCACCGTCGAGCACCTGCACCGCGCCGACCAGACGGCCGTTACGCTCGTTGCTGACCATGGCGATCACGCCCTGGCCGCCACGCTTGTATTCAGGGAACTCGGTGATCGCGGTGCGCTTGCCATAACCACGCTCGGAAGCGGTGAGGATCTGGCTGCCTTCTTCCGGGATCAGCATGGAAATCAGCTTCTGCCCTTCCGGCAGACGCATGCCGCGCACGCCGCGCGCGGTACGGCCCATGGCACGTACATCGGACTCTTTGAAGCGGGTGACCTTGCCGCCGTCGGAGAACAGCATCACTTCGCGCTCGCCATCGGTGATGGCCGCAGAGATCAGCACGTCGCCTTCGTCCAGCTCCAGCGCGATCAGACCGACGCTGCGCTGACGGCTGAAGGATTCCAGCGGGGTCTTCTTCACGGTGCCGTTGGCGGTGGCCATGAAGATGTAGTGACCTTCGGTATATTCCTCGACCGGCAGCATGGTGGTGATGTATTCACCGTCATCCAGCGGCAGCAGGTTGACCAGCGGACGACCACGGGCCGCGCGGGATGCTTCCGGAATTTCGTAGGTCTTCAGCCAGTACACCTTGCCCTTGCTGGAGAACAGCAGCAGCGTGGTGTGGCTGTTGGCGACCAGCAGGTGAGCGATGTAGTCCTCGTCCTTGACGCCGGTGGCCGACTTGCCTTTGCCGCCACGACGCTGGGCCTGGTACGCAGCCAGCGGCTGGGTCTTGGCGTAGCCACCGTGGGAAATGGTCACGACGCGCTCTTCTTCCGGGATCATGTCGCCCAGGGTCAGGTCGAGACGGGCATCGAGAATTTCGGTGCGGCGCACGTCGCCGTATTCGGCGCGAATCACTTCCAGCTCTTCGCGGATCACTTCCATCAGGCGCACAGCGCTGTTGAGGATGCGGATCAGCTCGCCGATCTGGTTGAGGATCTCCTGGTACTCGGCCAGCAGCTTCTCGTGCTCCAGACCGGTCAGGCGGTGCAGGCGCAGTTCGAGAATGGCTTGAGCCTGTTCTGGCGAAAGGAAGTACTTGCCTTCGCGCAGACCGTATTGCGGATCGAGGTTTTCCGGACGGCACGAATCGGCACCGGCACGTTCAACCATCGCCACCACTGCCGAGGATTCCCAAGGCGTGCTGATCAGCGCTTCCTTGGCTTCCGACGGCGTTGGCGAGGCCTTGATCAGGGCGATCACCGGGTCGATGTTCGACAGGGCAACGGCCTGACCTTCGAGAATGTGCCCGCGCTCGCGCGCCTTGCGCAGTTCGAACACGGTACGGCGGGTGACCACTTCGCGACGGTGACGGACGAAGGCTTCCAGCAGATCCTTGAGATTGAGGATGCGCGGACGGCCGTCGATCAGCGCGACGATGTTGATACCGAACACCGATTGCAGCTGGGTCTGGGCGTAGAGGTTGTTGAGGATCACCTCAGGCACTTCGCCGCGACGCAGTTCGATCACGACGCGCATACCGTCCTTGTCGGACTCGTCACGCAGCTCGGTGATACCTTCGAGCTTCTTCTCCTTGACCAGTTCGGCGATTTTCTCGATCAGACGCGCCTTGTTCAACTGGTAAGGCAGTTCGGTGATGACGATCTGCTGACGGCCACCGACCTTGTCGATGTCTTCGATGATCGAGCGGGCACGCATGTAAATGCGCCCGCGACCGGTGCGATAGGCTTCGATGATGCCGGCGCGACCGTTGATGATCGCGGCAGTCGGGAAGTCCGGACCGGGGATGTATTGCATCAGCTCATCGACGGTCAGCTCGGGGTTGTCGATGAGGGCCAGGCAACCGTCGATGACTTCACCGAGGTTGTGCGGCGGAATGTTGGTCGCCATGCCCACGGCGATACCGCTGGAACCGTTGACCAGGAGGTTCGGTACGCGGGTCGGCATGACCGCCGGGATCAGTTCGGTGCCGTCGTAGTTCGGCACCCAGTCCACGGTTTCCTTGTGCAGGTCAGCCAGCAGCTCGTGCGCCAGCTTGGTCATGCGCACTTCGGTGTATCGCATGGCCGCGGCGTTGTCGCCGTCGACCGACCCGAAGTTGCCCTGGCCGTCGACCAGCAGGTAGCGCAGGGAGAAAGGCTGGGCCATACGAACGATGGTGTCGTACACGGCAGTGTCGCCGTGCGGGTGATACTTACCGATCACGTCGCCGACGACACGGGCAGATTTCTTGTACGGCTTGTTGTAGTCGTTGCCCAGCTCGCTCATCGCGAACAGTACGCGACGGTGCACGGGCTTGAGGCCATCGCGCGCATCCGGCAGTGCACGGCCGACGATTACGCTCATTGCGTAGTCGAGGTAGGACTGTTTCAGCTCGTCTTCGATATTGACCGGGAGGATTTCTTTGGCCAGTTCGCCCATGAGAAGCCTGATTCCTTTTTCTGGTGAAACTTCGTCATATCCATGTGGGAGCAACGAAGCTCGTCGGGGCCGGCCGAGTGCCATGCGCCGACTTACGACAAATCAACATTGGATCGCGGATTTGCGCAGTAAAGACAGCTCCGTGGAGCCGCCTCGGAAAACGCCGGATGTTATCACAAAGGCCGCCACGCACCTATCCCCCAGATGCGCATGGAGCATAGTTAGTTGACCGATGACAGGCTTGAGGGGGACGAGAGAGGCTCAGAGCTTCGTTGAATGTGAAATCTCGGCCTGAATTGGAGTTGTTTATTGACTTTACCGGCCTCTTCGCGAGCAGGCTCGCTCCCACAATGGTCTGTGGCGATCACGAAACCTGTGGGAGCGAGCCTGCTCGCGAAGGGCTCAATGCAAGACCAGAGCCTGTCAATGCAGGCGCTTGCGGCACATCAGCTGGGCCATTTTCGCGGTGTCCGGCCGCTCGACGATGCCTTTTTCGGTGACGATCGCGTCGATCAGATCCGCCGGAGTGACATCGAACACCGGGTTGAACGCTTCAACGTCGGCACCGACGCGTTTGCCGCCAACTTCCAGCAGCTCGGCGCCATCACGCTCTTCGATCGGGATGTCATCGCCGCTGGCCAGATTCATGTCGATGGTCGAACTCGGCGCCACCACCATGAAGCGCACGCCATGATGCATGGCGTTCACCGCCAGTTGATAAGTCCCGATCTTGTTCGCCACGTCGCCATTGGCAGTGATGCGATCAGCGCCGACGATCACCCAGGTCACGCCTTTGGTTTTCATGATGTGCGCGGCGGCGGAGTCGGCGTTCAGGGTCACCGGAATGCCTTCGTTGGCCAGCTCCCACGCGGTCAGCCGCGAGCCCTGCAGCCACGGTCGGGTTTCGTCGGCGTAGACGCGCTCGACCATGCCTTCTATATAAGCGGCGCGGATCACACCCAGCGCAGTACCGAACCCGCCGGTCGCCAGCGCGCCAGTGTTGCAGTGAGTCAGAATGGCCTGAGCGTTGCCCTGATGCTTGCGAATCAGATCGACGCCGAGTTGCGCCATGGTCAGGTTGGCTTCGCGGTCGCTTTGGTGAATGGCGATGGCTTCGGCCTCGAGCGCCGCCAGCGGATCGGCGTTGCTCTTCAAACGATCCAGGCGATCGTGCATGCGGCCTAGCGCCCAGAACAGATTGACCGCAGTCGGCCGCGAATCCGCCAGCAGGGCAAAATCCTCTTCCAGCGCCGCGTACCAGTCGCCACCCTCGGCAATCCGCGCCCGCGCCGCGAGGACGATGCCATAGGCCGCGCTGATGCCGATGGCCGGCGCGCCCCGCACGACCATCGAGCGAATCGCCTCGGCCACGCCGGCGGCGCTGGTGTAAGCGATCCAGGTTTCCTCGAACGGCAAAATACGCTGATCCAGCAGGTGCAGCGCGCCATCACGCCAATCGATGGCCTTCACTTTCTCCGCAGCCAACAGTCGATCGCGCATCCCACACCCCGCACTCATGAACAAAAGCCGCCGATTATAGCGATCCCCCCGCGAAGACGCTCGGGTATACTTCGCCATCCTTTACAAAAGCACTGGAACCGACCCTCGATGCCGAAACCTGCCATTGCGCTCGACCTGTTATTGCTGCCGACCTGGCTGGTTCCCGTCGAACCTGCAGGCGTGGTGCTCAAGGAGCACGGCCTGGGCATCCGTGATGGTCGCATCGTATTTATCGGCCCGCGGGCTGAAGCATTGAAGTGTAACGCCACGCAAATCCGTGAACTGCCGGATATCTTGCTGGCGCCGGGGCTGATCAACGCCCACGGCCATGCGGCGATGACACTGTTCCGGGGCCTGGCCGACGATCTGCCGCTGATGACCTGGCTGGAAAATCACATCTGGCCGGCCGAAGGCAAATGGGTCGATGAAGACTTCGTCCGCGACGGCACCGATCTGGCGATCGCCGAGCAGATCAAGGGCGGCATCAGCTGTTTTTCGGACATGTATTTCTTCCCGAAAGTCGCCAGCGAGCGCGTGCACAACAGCGGCATCCGTGCGCAGATCGCCATTCCGATCCTCGATTTCCCGATCCCCGGTGCCAGCAGCGCCGACGAAGCCATTCGTCAGGGCGTCGAGTTGTTCGGCGACCTCAAGCATCACGAACGCATCAAGATCACTTTCGGCCCTCATGCACCCTACACCGTCGGCGATGAGAACCTCGAGAAAATCAGGGTGATCGCCGAGGAGCTGGACGCCTCGATCCACATGCATGTGCATGAAACCGCGTTTGAAGTGCAGCAGGCGGTCGAGCAGACCGGCGAACGGCCACTGGCGCGCCTGGGCCGCCTTGGCCTGCTCGGCCCGCGGTTCCAGGCCGTGCACATGACCCAGATCAGCGATGACGACCTCGCCCTGCTGGTAGAAAGCAACAGCAGCGTGATCCACTGCCCGGAATCCAACCTCAAACTGGCCAGCGGCTTCTGCCCGGTCGAGCGTTTGTGGCAGGCTGGGGTCAATGTGGCTGTCGGCACCGATGGCGCGGCGAGCAACAATGATCTCGACCTGCTCGGCGAAACCCGCACTGCCGCCCTGCTGGCCAAAGCCGTCGCTGGCTCCGCCACCGCACTGGATGCCCATCGCGCCTTGCGCATGGCCACGCTGAACGGCGCCCGTGCATTGGGCATCGAGACGCAGGTCGGCTCGCTGGAGATCGGCAAAGCCGCGGACATCGTCGCTTTCGACCTGTCCGGTCTGGCGCAGCAACCGGTGTACGACCCGGTGTCGCAGTTGATCTATGCCACCGGGCGCGATTGCGTGAAACACCTGTGGGTTGCCGGCAAGCAACTGCTCGACGACCGGCGCCTGACCCGCATGGACGAACAACAGCTGGGCGAGACCGCCCGCCACTGGGGCCAGCGCATCAGCGGCCATACCGAATCGTAAACACCGCGGCGCAATATTCGCGGCTACAGCCCTTTTCAGGTTTTTCGAGGAATTGAACATGAGCAACGTCGACCACGCCGAAATCGCCAAATTCGAGGCCCTGGCCCATCGTTGGTGGGACCGCGAAAGCGAATTCAAGCCACTGCACGACATCAACCCGCTGCGGGTCAACTGGATCGACGAACGGGTCAACCTGGCCGGCAAGAAAGTCCTCGACGTCGGCTGCGGCGGCGGCATCCTCAGCGAAGCCATGGCCCAGCGCGGCGCCACGGTGATGGGCATCGATATGGGCGAAGCGCCGCTGGCGGTCGCGCAACTGCATCAGCTGGAATCCGGGGTCAGCGTCGAATACCGGCAGATCACCGCCGAAGCCCTCGCCGACGAAATGCCCGAGCAGTTCGACGTGGTCACCTGCCTGGAAATGCTCGAGCACGTGCCGGATCCGTCCTCAGTGATCCGCGCCTGCTTCCGCATGGTCAAGCCGGGCGGCCAGGTGTTCTTCTCGACCATCAACCGCAACCCGAAGGCGTATCTGTTCGCGATCATCGGCGCCGAATACATCATGAAGCTGCTGCCGCGCGGCACCCATGATTTCAAGAAATTCATTCGCCCGTCCGAGCTCGGCGCGTGGAGCCGCATGGCCGGCCTGACCGTCAAGGACATCATCGGTCTGACCTACAACCCGCTGACCAAGCACTACAAGCTGGCCAACGACGTTGACGTCAACTACATGATCCAGACCCTGCGCGAGGAATAAGCCGATGGCCATCAGAGCGGTACTTTTCGACATGGACGGCACCCTGCTCGACACCGCGCCGGACTTCATTGCCATCTGCCAGGCAATGCGCGCCGATCGCGGTTTGCCGCCGATCAACGACAAGCACATTCGCGATGAAATCTCCGGCGGCGCCAAGGCGATGGTCGCAGTGACGTTCTCGATGGACCCGGAATCGCCAGGCTTCGAAGAGCTGCGCCTGGAGTTTCTCGAGCGCTATCTGGTCGGCTGCGCAGTGCACAGCAGACTGTTCGACGGCATGAGCGAACTGCTCGCCGACATCGAAAAGGCCAACCTGATCTGGGGCGTGGTCACCAACAAACCGGTGCGCTTCGCCGAGCCGATCATGCAACGTCTGGGGCTGGCCGAGCGTTCGGCGCTGCTGATCTGCCCGGACCATGTGAAGAACAGCAAGCCGGACCCGGAGCCGTTGATCCTCGCCTGCAAGATGCTGGATCTGGATCCGTCGACCGTGCTGTTTATCGGCGATGATCTGCGCGATATCGAATCGGGCCGCGACGCCGGCACCAAGACCGCTGCGGTGACCTACGGCTACATTCACCCTGATGACAACCCGCGGCATTGGGGCGCGGACGTGGTCGTGGATCACCCGCTGGAGTTGCGCAAGGTGCTCGATAGCGCGCTGTGCAACTGCTGACCAAAATCAAAAGATCGCAGCCTTCGGCAGCTCCTACAGGAGAATGC
>NZ_QETJ01000212.1:0-7022 GCF_003105095.1 Pseudomonas sp. NDM
AGTCAATTCCATATCGACTGACAGAAAGCTTTCGCGAGCAGGCTCGCTCCCACAGGTTTGGGGATACCCGCAATTATTCCGCGTTACACAACGCCAGGCAGTTATCCAGCATGCGGTTGGAGAAGCCCCATTCGTTGTCGTACCAGGCCAGCACCTTGAGCAACTTGCCGCTGACTTTGGTGTGGTTGGCGTCGAAGATCGACGACAGCGGGTTGTGGTTGAAGTCGCTGGAAACCAGCGGCAAGGTGTTGTAGCCGAGGATTTTCGAATGCTGGCTGGCCGCTTTCAGCAGGGCGTTGACTTCGTCGGCGCTGGCCTCTTGCTTCAGTTGCACGGTGAGGTCGACCAGCGACACGTTGATCACCGGTACGCGCACGGCCATGCCGGTCAGTTTGCCGGCCAGTTCCGGCAGCACCAGGCCCACCGCTTCGGCAGCGCCGGTCTTGCTCGGGATCATGTTCTGCGTGGCCGAACGGGCGCGGTACGGGTCGCTGTGATAGACGTCGGTAAGGTTCTGGTCGTTGGTGTAGGCGTGGATGGTGGTCATCAGACCGCTCTCGATGCCCAGCTCGCGATGCAGCACCTGCGCCACTGGCGCGAGGCAGTTGGTGGTGCACGAAGCGTTGGAGATGATCTGGTGCGACTGGCGCAGAATGTCGTGGTTGACGCCGTAAACGACGGTGGCATCGGCGCCTTTGGCCGGAGCGGAGATGATCACTTTGCGGGCGCCGGCGCTGATGTGCGCGGCGGCTTTGGCACGGTCGGTGAACAGACCGGTGCATTCGAAGACCACGTCGATCTTTTCCGCGGCCCATGGCAGGTCGGCCGGGTTGCGAATGGCGCTGACCGCGATGCGGTCGCCATTGACCGTCAGGCTTTCGTTATCGTGGGCCACTTCGGCGTCGAACGTGCCGTGGACGGTGTCATATTTGAGCAGATGGGCATTGATCGAACTGTCACCCAGATCGTTGATCGCGACGATCTGCAGGTCTTGACGATAGCCTTGGGTATACAGTGCGCGCAGGACATTACGGCCGATGCGGCCAAAACCATTGATTGCGATTCGAAGAGTCATGGAACAGCGCCGCCGTCGTTTTGTTGTTGGAATTACAAGATTATTCGCATAAAAATAGAAAACAAGCCTTTTTAGTGGCAATATTTTGTTTTATCTACAACGAGTGACCTGAATCAACTGGTCCGAATGGTCAAAAAAGCCGTCTGTCATTCCAACAACAACGGCGTTTGACCAGCATAGACAATCAGGTCGCCACATCCGTTAGCCTGGAGTTCTACACATGCATCCCCGCGTTCTTGAGGTCACCGAACGGCTTATCGCCCGCAGCCGCGCCACGCGTCAGGCTTACCTTGCACTGATTCGCGGCGCCGCCACCGACGGGCCGATGCGCGGCAAGCTGCAATGCGCCAACTTCGCCCACGGCGTGGCCGGGTGCGGCACGGAAGACAAGCACAGCCTGCGGATGATGAACTCGGCGAACATCGCCATTGTGTCTTCGTATAACGACATGCTTTCGGCGCATCAGCCATACGAAGTTTTCCCACAACAGATCAAGAACGCCCTGCGCGAGATCGGCTCGGTCGGCCAGTTCGCCGGCGGCACTCCGGCGATGTGTGACGGCGTGACCCAGGGCGAGCCGGGCATGGAACTGAGCCTGCCAAGTCGCGAAGTGATCGCCATGTCGACCGCCGTGGCGCTGTCGCACAACATGTTCGATGGTGCGCTGATGCTCGGCATCTGCGACAAGATTGTTCCGGGCCTGATGATGGGCTCGCTGCGCTTCGGTCATTTGCCAACGATCTTTGTCCCGGGCGGGCCGATGGTTTCGGGGATTTCCAACAAGGAAAAAGCCGACGTCCGCCAGAAGTACGCCGAAGGCAAGGCCACCCGTGAAGAGCTGCTGGAATCGGAGATGAAGTCCTACCACAGCCCGGGCACCTGCACGTTCTACGGCACCGCCAACACCAACCAGTTGCTGATGGAAGTCATGGGCCTGCACTTGCCGGGCGCGTCCTTCGTCAACCCGAACACACCGTTGCGCGACGCGCTGACCCGCGAAGCCGCGCACCAGGTCACGCGCCTGACCAAGCAGAACGGCAACTTCATGCCGATCGGCGAAATCGTCGACGAGAAGGCGCTGGTCAACTCCATCGTTGCCCTGCACGCCACTGGCGGCTCGACCAACCACACCCTGCACATGCCGGCCATCGCCATGGCCGCGGGCATTCAACTGACCTGGCAAGACATGGCCGACCTCTCCGAAGTCGTGCCGACTCTGAGCCACGTCTACCCGAACGGGAAAGCTGATATCAATCACTTCCAGGCCGCCGGCGGCATGTCGTTCCTGATTCGCGAACTGCTCGGCGCCGGTCTGCTGCACGAAGACGTCAACACCGTGCTCGGTCATGGCCTGAGCCAGTACACCAAGGAACCGTTCCTCGATAACGGTGAGCTGGTCTGGCGCGAAGGCCCGACTGACAGCCTCGACGAAAACATCCTCCGTCCGGTATCCCGTGCGTTCTCGCAAGAAGGCGGACTGCGGGTGATGGAAGGCAATCTCGGTCGCGGCGTGATGAAAGTGTCTGCCGTCGCGCTGGAAAACCAGATCGTCGAAGCACCGGCGATGGTCTTCCAGGATCAGCAGGATCTGGCCGATGCGTTCAAGGCCGGTCTGCTGGAGAAGGATTTTGTCGCGGTGATGCGCTTCCAGGGCCCGCGTTCCAACGGCATGCCGGAGCTGCACAAGATGACGCCGTTCCTCGGCGTGCTGCAGGATCGCGGCTTTAAAGTCGCGCTGGTGACCGACGGGCGCATGTCCGGCGCGTCAGGGAAAATCCCGGCGGCGATTCACGTCAGCCCCGAAGCTTATGTCGGTGGCGCTTTGGCGCGGGTGCAAGAGGGCGATATCATCCGCGTCGATGGCGTCAAAGGCACCTTGGAACTGAAGGTCGACGCCGCCGAATTTGCAGCGCGCGAACCTGCCAAGGGCCTGTTGGGCAACAACATTGGCAGCGGCCGCGAGCTGTTTGGCTTCATGCGCATGGCCTTCAGCTCGGCGGAGCAGGGCGCCAGCGCCTTCACTTCTGCCCTGGAGACGCTTAATTGAAACTGGCTTTGGTCGGTGACATCGGAGGCACCAACGCGCGTTTCGCGTTGTGGCAAAACCAGCAACTGCAATCGGTTCAGGTGCTGGCCACGGCCGACTTCGCCACGCCGGAAGAGGCGATCGGCCTGTACCTGAGCGGGCTTGGCCTGGCGCCGGGTTCAATCGGTTCGGTGTGCCTGTCGGTGGCGGGACCGGTGAGCGGCGACGAATTCAAGTTCACCAACAATCACTGGCGGCTGAGTCGCAGCGCGTTCTGCAAGACCTTGCAGGTCGACCAATTGTTGCTGACCAACGACTTCTCGGCGATGGCACTGGGCATGACTCGTTTGCAGCCGGGCGAATTCCGCGTGGTCTGCGAAGGCACGCCGGAGCCGTTGCGCCCGGCGGTGGTGATCGGCCCGGGCACTGGCCTGGGTGTCGGCACCCTGCTCGATCTCGGCGGAGGTCGCTTTGCCGCGCTGCCGGGCGAGGGCGGCCACGTCGACCTGCCACTGAGCAGCCCGCGGGAAACGCAATTGTGGCAGCACATCCACAACGAGATCGGCCATGTCAGCGCGGAAACCGCATTGAGCGGCGGCGGCCTGCCGCGGCTGTACCGGGCGATCTGTGCGGTGGATGGCCATGAGCCGACGCTCGAGACGCCGGAAGCCATCACTGCCGCCGGCCTTGCCGGTGACTTCGGCGTTGGCCAGTTCTTCCTGCATCTTGGCCATTTTTTCCTGCATCTGCTGCGCCTGCTTCATCAGGCCGGCCATGCCACCTTTCATCATGGGAATCACCTCAAACGTACTTGGATAAAACAGCGCCCGGCCATCGCGGCCGAGCGCCTTCAGTTATTAGCCTTGGGTGACCAAGGCGTCGACAGGTTCAATAGTATCGCTTCGCACCACCGCACCGAACTGCTGAACCATCTGCTGGATGAACGGATCACCATGGATCGATTCCTCCGCCTCGCGCTGCCGATTGGCGCGGCGACGGGAAGCGGCCTGGGCCGGGGTTTCCTGTTCGGGTTTGATCAGCTCGATGGTCAGCGTCAGCGTGCGCCCGTGGAACTGGTTCAACGCGTCGTTGAGACGACGCTGTTGCGTAGTGTTGAACAGTGCGCTGTGAGCCGGATCAAGGTGCATCAGCCAATTATCGCCGTCGACCGCAATCAAGGTGCAGTTGGCGGCGATGCTGCCGGTCATGCCGGAAATCGGCAGTTTCGGGAACAGCTCCAGCCACTGAAGGGCCAGACCGGTTGCCGGCGCGGCGGCAGGTTCCGGCTCGGGTTCAGGTTCGGGATCGGCGGCGTGTTCGCTGGCCAGTTCGTCGAGATAGCTGTAGGCCGAATCCATGTCCGGCTCGATGTAGTCCTCGTCCAGCGGCGGTTCGTCGTCCATGTCCATGCCTGGCGTGGCGGCATCGACGTCAGCGACGGACGGCTCGGGAATCGGCGCGGCGGCCCACTCCGGCGCGTCCGGCACCACGCTGTCCGGGGTTGGCAACGGCATTGGCGGCAGCTCGGGCTGTTCGCCAGCGGTTTCCAGCACCGGCTCGACGGCAGGTTGCTGTGCCGGCGCCGGCTCAGGCTCGGGCTCGGCTTCAACCGGGTCGTTCCACGGCAGATCGACCACGGCTTCTACGGCGACCGGCTCAGGCTCCGGTTGCGCTTCGACAACCGGCGCAACAGGTTCCGGCTCGGCAGTCGGCGCGGTTATCGGCGCAGGCTCAGCCACGGGCGCTGGCGCAACAACCGCAGCGACCACCGGCGCAGGCTTCGGCGCGGCAGCCACGGAGTTTGCGGAATCAACTGTGGCCTGGCTGATCCCCACTGGCTTTAGCGGTTGCCTCGGCGCGTCCGCCGTATCCGCGGGTCGGAACGCCAGCATTCGCAGCAGGACCATCTCGAAGCCGCCACGCGGGTCCGGCGCCAGCGGCAAGTCGCGGCGGCCAATCAGGCCCATCTGGTAATAGAACTGCACGTCCTCGGCCGGCAACGCCTGGGCCAAAGCCAACACCCGATCACGGTCGCCGTGGCCGTTGTCGACGCCTTCCGGCAGCGCCTGAGCGATGGCCACACGGTGCAGCACGTTGAGAATTTCCGAGAGCACGCCGTTCCAGTCCGGACCTTGCTCGGCCAGATGCCGCACGGCTTCGAGCAGCGCCTTGGCGTCACCTTCGATCAATGAATGCAGGACGTCGTAGACCTGACCGTGATCCAGGGTGCCGAGCATCGCCCGTACGTCAGTAGCCAGCACCTTGCCTTCGCCGAAGGCAATGGCCTGATCGGTCAGGCTCATGGCGTCGCGCATCGAGCCGTCAGCAGCGCGGCCAAGCAGCCACAGTGCATCGTCTTCAAACGGTACGTTTTCCGCCGTGAGCACGTGGGTCAAATGCTCGACCACACGCTCGGGCGTCATGTTCTTCAGGGAGAACTGCAGGCAGCGCGAAAGAATCGTTGCCGGAAGTTTCTGCGGATCGGTGGTCGCCAGGATGAACTTGACGTAGGGCGGCGGCTCTTCAAGGGTTTTCAGCAGCGCATTGAAGGAATGGCTGGAAAGCATGTGCACTTCGTCGATCAGGTAGACCTTGAAGCGCCCACGGCTTGGCGCGTACTGCACGTTGTCGAGCAGTTCGCGGGTGTCTTCGACCTTGGTGCGGCTGGCGGCGTCGATCTCGATCAGGTCGACGAAACGGCCTTCGTCGATCTCGCGGCACACCGAACATTCGCCGCAGGGGCTGGAGGTGATACCGGTCTCGCAGTTCAGGCACTTGGCAATGATCCGCGCGATGGTGGTCTTGCCGACCCCGCGCGTCCCGGTGAACAGGTAGGCGTGGTGCAGCCGCTGGCTGTCCAAGGCATTGATCAGAGCCTTGAGCACATGGGTCTGGCCGACCATTTCGCGGAACGAGCGCGGACGCCATTTACGTGCAAGAACCTGATAACTCATCGAAAACCGTCGCAGCGAAGGAAGCAGAAGCGGCTAATGCTAGCGGAGCAAGGGCAAAATTGCATCCGGTGTCCTCGTCTAATATGGCTAAGCTGCATCAGCAGAGGCTTTTATCGGCTCGGGACGGCGAATGACCGGAGCGTTTATGCGGTGGGCCCTGGGGGCATTGCTGGGAATCAGCCTCAACGCGATGGCAGCGCAAGCGCCGTTGCGCTTCGCCGTGCCGGACAGCTGGGCGATGCCGATGGTGCAACTGGAAAGCGGCAGGCCGACCCAGGGCATCCTGCACGACATCCTCCTCAGCCTGGCGACCCAGGTCGGCGCGCCGGCGCAGTTCATCGTCCTGCCGCGCGCACGGGTCCAGAGCGCCATGGAACACGGCGACATCGACGTGCGCTGCTATGCCGCACAGTCGTGGCTGCCGAATCAGTCCGGCGATTACATCTGGAGCGTGCCGCTGTGGTTTCAGCGCGACCTGCTGGTGAGCCGCGAAGATAAATCGGCGCAGATCAATCCCGCCGATCTGCCGCGACAGGCCATCGGCACCGTCCTCGGTTACAGCTACCCGACGCTGCAATCACTGTTCGACACCGACCGGTTGCAACGCGAAGACGCGCGCAATCAGGAACAGGTGCTGGAAAAGCTCCTCGCCGGCCGTTATCGCTACGCGGTGAGCAATCAGTGGACGCTGGACTGGATCAATCAGCGCCTGCTGCCGGAGCAGCAGTTGCGAGGGGTCGCGGTGCTGCAGGAACAGCATATCGGCTGCTATGTGAGGAACGACCCGAAGGTACCGGTGCAGCGGATTCTGCGCACGTTGCTGCGGATGAAAATGTCCGGCGAGATAGATGAGATCATCCGGCTCTACACCGGCACCTCCCAACACACCCCATAACCCTGTAGGAGTGAGCCTGCTCGCGATAGCGGTGTATCAGTCAAATGATGATTGGCTGGCCGGACGCTATCG
>NZ_QETJ01000213.1:0-6994 GCF_003105095.1 Pseudomonas sp. NDM
TCGACACCGGACAGCCGTTGGTGCAGGTGTTGGGCACGCAGTCGGCGGCATCGCCGTTGGGGTTTTTCGCCTGGTCGGGGGCGTCGTCGTGAGGCTCGTGGCGCTCAAGACGCGCCATGTTTCGGGATTTTTCCCGCGCGAGTGGCGCCGGGTTCGGCACGCTCAACATCACCGCGTCGGCTTGGCGAATGTTCAGCGGAATCGACGGTATCGGCTTCAGCTGAACGTCCCGGGCATGAAACATCAGCGGCTTCAGCGTGCTCGCGTGCTGCTTGAGTTCCGGCGTCGAGGTCAGTTCAGCCAGGCGTAAAGCAGAGGCTGCCAGCCATTCCCGCGCCCGTGGCGACTTGATCCTGGCCAGGACCTTACTGCTCAGACTCAGCGATACGCCGGCACCGCCCGCCACGCGCATCAACAGGAAACTGATCAGCAACTCTGTGCGGACTTCGGCAACCACTTCGGCGAGGTATTGCGGCGGGAGCATCTTCAGCCAACTGGTGAACGCGGCCAGATGAATGAACAGCAACGGCTCGTCGCTGAGCATCAACAAGGCGTTGGCAATCGCCTCGCTGGAAGCCGCCAGCAGCGCCTCAAGCTCGACTTCGCTCAGGTATTCCAGGAGTTTTTCGCTGTGCGCCTGCAGATCGGCGAGGAGGGCAAACAGCTGTTGGATGTCATCCCAGACCCCGTTCAGGGCTTTTTCCAGACCGCGCCAGTCGGCCCGTTGCAATTGCCCGTAACGATCAAGAAAACCGGCGCTGGAAAACTCCATCCATGGCGGCTGGAAGCCTGTCCATTCGCCGCGCAGCCAGTTTTCCAGACCGGCGATGACACCTTCATAAGAGGCATACAGCGCGCGGACATGGGCGGTGGAAACATCGGGGAAGAAGGTGATGCGGTAGCGCTGGCCGCGCGTGCAATCGGTCACCTCGAGAATCCCGCTCGGGCCGATGGTGTGGCGCAGTGGTTCGCCGAAGGTCTGCACGCCGTCGACTTCGCTGAGCAGCGGTTCGAGGGTTACCGGGGTGTCACCGATCGGCACAAAGCGCGCCGCTTCAAACATGTGTACCAAGGTCAACGGCCCGTTGGCCGGACACATGACCACCGATGAACTGATGGGTGCGCGCGAGGTAATCGGCGCCCTCAGTTGCACGTCATTGCCAACCTTGAACACCTGCTCGATGTCCAGCGCCGTCCCGCTCCAGAACTGCTCGGCCCAGGTCTCGTAGGTGTTCAGGCACAGGCGGAACTCATCGATCAGCGCTTCGAAATCTGGCTGCTGGGGATTCAGGGCGGCCACCACCAGCAGTCCGATGCTGTTGTTCAGGGCCAGTAGCCGATCGGGTTGAAACATTCGCAGTCGCTCGCGCATAGGAAGAAACGGGAGCGCGGACTTTGCGGGGGATCAAAAATGAAAGAAGTCGGGGAAGTAGGCAGTGTCTGTAGGAGGTTTCGCTAAATGCGAAGAGCGCGTCGACGGGATTGCCCGTTGCTCAATGTCCATCGGCCTCGCTATGCTGCTGAACCCATTAATCAGATCCGCGTTGCGGCACGTTGCCTGTCGCCCGGGATGTCTTTGTTAACGGATCCGATGATGAATGCACCGCTGAAGACGTTCGGCCCGATCAAGGCCGTGATATTCGATATGGACGGTTTGCTGCTCGACACCGAGGGCATTTACACCGAGGTCACCTCGATGATTGTCGGGCGCTACGGGAAAACCTTTGACTGGAGCATCAAGCAGAACATCATTGGTCGCGGTGCCAATGACCTGGCCAATTACGTTGTGCAGGCGCTGGAGCTACCGATTACCCCGGAAGAATTCCTGCAGATCCGCGAGCCGCTGATGCGCGAGCGTTTCCCCAAGGCGCAGGCGATGCCGGGGGCCGAGGCGCTGGTGCGTCATCTCAAGGCGCATAACATCCCGATCGCAGTCGGCACCAGTTCGTCACGGCAGTCGTTCGGGCAGAAAACCACTTTGCACCGCGACTGGTTCGCACTGTTCGATTTCATCGTCACGGCGGACGATCCGGAAGTCGGCGCGGCCAAACCGGCGCCGGACATCTTCCTCACCGCCGCCCGGCGACTGGGCGTTGCCCCCAGGGATTGTCTGGTGTTCGAGGATTCACCGTTTGGCGTCACTGCGGCGAAAGCGGCAGGCATGACCGCAATCGCCATCCCCGACGCCGCGATGGCCGATGAGAAATATGCTCACGCTGACGGCATCCTTCGCTCGCTGAAAGACTTCAGGCCAAGCGCTTTTGGCCTGCCGACGCTGGAACTGGCCTGATCGCCCAGATAAAAACGCCGCCCTTCCCAAGAAAGAAGGGCGGCGTTTTTTCTTGCGGGGCTGTCAGGCGCCGAAACCGCCGTCGATGGTCAGGCTGGCACCGGTGATGTAGCCGGCTTCCGGCCCGGCGAGGTAGGCGACGAAGCTGGCGATTTCATCGGCAGTGCCGTAACGACCCACGGCCATCAGCGGGATCAGGCTCTCGGCGAAGTCGCCATGGGCCGGGTTCATGTCGGTGTCGACCGGGCCAGGTTGCACGTTATTGATGGTGATGCCCCGTGGACCGAGGTCGCGGGCCAGGCCTTTGGTCAGGCCGACCAGTGCCGATTTGCTCATCGCGTACACGCCGCCACCGCCGAAGGGCATGCGGTCGGCGTTGGTGCTGCCGATGTTGATGATCCGCGAGCCTTCGCCCATGTGCTTCGCCGCTTCCTGCGAAGCGATGAACACGCTGCGCACGTTGATGGCCAGGGTCTGATCGAAGTCTTCCAGTTTGAAATCTTCCAGCGGCGCGATGGCCAGCACGCCGGCGTTGTTGACGAGAATGTCCAGCCGGCCAAATGCTTCGACGGTGGCGCTGACTGCCTGGCGGATCGCCCCGGCATCGGCGCTGTCGGCCTTGATCGCCAAGGCCTTGCCGCCGTTGCCAGTGATGCTGTTCTGCAGTTCTTCGGCTTTAGCGGCGGAGCTGACATAAGTAAAAGCGACGGCGGCGCCTTCAGCGGCCAGACGTTTGACGATGGCCGCGCCGATGCCGCGCGAACCGCCTTGAATCAGAGCGACTTTGCCCCTGAGGTGTTGAGTGGTCATGTGCGATCTCCAAGTGTTCAAGGCGGAATGCCTTGGTGTTGGTGCCGAGTATCGGCGTGCCATCGACAACCGTGTAGACCATGATTGCTATAGTCTGTGTAAACCAGAAGTTTATAGTGGCGATCATGGAAACATTCAGCAGTATCGAATGCTTTGTGCGCAGCGCCGAGGTCGGCAGCTTCGCCGAAGCCGCGCGGCGTTTAAGCCTGACCCCGGCGGCGGTAGGCAAGAGCGTGGCGAAACTGGAAGCGCGGCTTGGCGTGCGGCTGTTCCAGCGTAGTACACGCAGCCTGACGTTGACCGAAGCGGGGCAGCTGTTTTTGAGTGAGGTCAGCGCCAGCCTGACCACCATCCAGAATGCCGTTGCCAATCTGGCCAGCGCTGGAGGGCAGCCGGCCGGGACGCTGAAAGTGAGCATGGGCACGGTGTTCGGTCGTCTGTATATCGTGCCGCTGCTCGGCGAATTCTTGCGGCGTTATCCGGCGATCAACCCGGACTGGCATTTCGATAACCGTCAGGTTGACCTGATCGGGCAGGGCTTCGACGCGGCGATTGGCGGCGGCTTCGAACTGCCACAAGGCGTGGTTGCGCGCAGACTGACGCCGGCGCATCGGGTGCTGGTGGCGTCGCAGGATTATCTGCAGAACCATGCGCGGATCGGCCATCCCGATGACCTCAACCTGCACGACGGCATCCTGATTCGCTCACCGCAGACCGGGCGTGTGCGCTCCTGGCAACTCACCCACCGCGATCAGCAACACAGCCCGCTGACGTTGCGGGCGCGGATGACCATGAGCGATTCCGAGGCCGCGTGCGCGACGGCGATGCAAGGTTTGGGCATTGCGCTGGTGAGCATGCCGTTTGCGGTCCCGTACCTTCAGGCGGGGACATTGCAGCGGGTGCTGCCGGACTGGTTTGTCGATGACGGTAACATTTCGATCTATTACGCCGAGCACAAATTGTTGCCGGGCAAGACCCGGGCGTTTGTGGATTTTGTGATCGAGCAGTTTGTTGAGCAGGGACTGGCGCGGCGGTTTAGTGCTGTCTGAGCCAGGCGTCAAACCGAGTTGCGGCTATCGCGAGCAGGCTCACTCCTACAATTGGAATGCGTTCCTCTGTAGGAGTGAGCCTGCTCGCGATGAACGATAACGCGGTCTATCGAGCAAACCGCTGCGCCCAGCCAATAATGTTTTTCGGCCGTGGCGTCGCATAAGTGCGCACCTTCGACGTCGACAACTTCAAGCGCACCAGCGATTCGGCAATCGTCACCGCCGCCGTAACCCCGTCCACCACCGGCACGCCGGTGCGTCGGCGAATCTGCTCGTCCAGTCCGGCCATGCCGCCGCAGCCCAGGCAAATCACCTCGGCCTTGTCCTGGGTTACTGCCAGTTCTGCCTGCTGCACGATCGCTTCCAGTGCGCGCTGCGGTTCATGCTCCAGCTCGAGAACTGCCAGACCACTGGCGCGCACCGAGGCACAACGATCCCACAGGCCGGACAATTTCAGCCGATCCTCGATCAACGGCACGGTGCGATCCAGCGTGGTCACTACTGAATAGGCATGGCCGAGAAACATCGCTGTACTGGCCGCCGCATCGGTGATGTCCACCACCGGGACGTTGAGCAATTCCTGCAAGCCTTCGCGGCCATGCTCGCCGTAGCCGGCCTGGATCACGGCATCGAACGGTTGATCGTAGGCCATCACCCGGTCCATCACGGCGATGGCGGCCAGGTAGCTTTCGAAATTGCCTTCGATCGATTCGGCGCCGAAGTACGGCGTGAGGCCGACGATTTCGGTACCGGGGGAGGCGACGGCCTGCGCCGAGCGGGCGATGGCGTCGGTGATGGATTCGGTGGTGTTGACGTTGACCACGAGAATACGCATGGAAAATCCTTATTGCGGGCAGTGGTGCGGCCCGAAAACCGGGCCGCGAAGGGATCAGTGGCTGACGTTATCCACAGCGATGCATTCGCCGCTGACGTCGGCGTAATGCGTCTGGCGTTTGGCGATGATCAGGTAAAGCATGCCGGCGATTGCGGCACCGATCAGCCAGGAGAACGGCGAAACGCTGTGGAAACCGGGCACCAGCGCCAGGACGATGGCGATCAGCGCTGCAGGAATAAACGCCGCCACCGCGCGGAAATTGATGCCTCGGCTGTAGTAATAAGCGCCATCGGGGTCTTCGCTGTAGAGCTGCGGCACATTGATCCGGCCTTTGCGGATCAGCCAGTAGTCGACCATGATCACCCCGTACAGCGGGCCGAGCAGGGCGCCGAGGCCCGAGAGGAAGTAAACGATCACCAGCGGGCTGTTGTAGAGATTCCATGGCAGGATCAACACGGCGATGGTCGCGCTGATCAGCCCGGCGCGGCGGAACGTCAGGTATTTCGGCGCGAGGTTGCTGAGGACGAACGCCGGAGCGACGAAGTTGGCCATGATGTTCACCGCGACGGTGACGATCAGAAAGGCCAGACAGCCGAGCACCAGAAAGAAGGTGTTGGGGATCGAGGCGATGATCTCGGTCGGGCTTTCGATGATTCGCCCGTTGATCTGGAACTGCGCGCCACATAGCAGCACGGTAATCGCCGCGAAGACCAGAATGTTCACCGGCAAGCCCCAGAAATTTCCCACCTTGATGGTTTTGCGGCACGGCGAAGAACGGGCGAAGTCACAGAAGTTGAGGATCAGCGTGCCGTAGATCGCCAGCCACAACGCGCCGCCGGCAAAAATGTTGCGCCACATCTCGGCACCGGTCAGCGGCTCGCGGATCGACCAGGCGATGGTCGCGTTGGCCTGGAAGTACATCCACGCGGCGAGCGCGGCGACCGTCAGCAGAATCACCGGCCCGGCAAACGCCTCGTAACGGCGCACCATCTCCATGCCGTAGGCGAGGATCGCCAGTTGCACCAGCCAGATCGCCACGAAGCACGCCCAGCCCAGGCTCGACAGGCCGAGAATCGAGTTGTGATCGTATTCGGCGAAGCCCGGATGCACGGCGGTCAGCAGGACGCGGAAGACCACTGAGGCGAGGTACGTCTGAATGCCGAACCAGGCGATGGCGATAACCGCCCTGATCAATGCAGGAATTTGCGCACCATGGATGCCGAAACTGATCCGGCTGATCACCGGAAACGGCACCCCGGTTTTCTGCCCCATGTAGCCGGACAGGTTCATGAAGAAGTACACCAGCGCCGCGCCGATCCCCAGCGACAGCAGGATTTGCCAGCCGCCCAGGCCCAAGGCGTACAGGCCGATGGCGAACGAGTAGTTGGCAATGTTGTGCACGTCATTCGTCCACAGGGCGAAGATGCTGTACTGGCCCCAGCGCCGGCCCTCGGCTTTGGTCGGCGCCAGATCGCTGTTGTGCAGACGCGGGCTCAGTTGCAGAGGCTCGCTCAGTCCGTCGTGGGGCAACGGTCGGTCGAGCGTGGAGGAGGGCAGATTCAGCGCGATGTTATTCGAAAGACTTGTACGCATTCCGGCAGGCTCCTGACGTTCACCGCCGCGATGACTGTGCATGAGCACTCAGGCTCGACAAATCTTCGGCGCGGCGGTGAAACCATCACTAATTACGGGGCATCTGCAGCCTGTACGGGATAGGGCGCTTCAGGCTTGCGGATCGAAAGTGTGCATGTTCTGCAGTTTTGTATACAAAACATGTATGCGATAAAGCCAGATTTGTGCCAGATGCAGATCTAGCGGTAGCGCGGCTCATTTCGAATAGTTATCGATGGGTCATAAGTCGCTGAAAAAACGACGATATAAATTGATCGACTGGACAGGTATTTTTTTCAGGGGAGGGATTTTGCAGAAAGGCAGGCAGAGGGGATTCTGTTGGGGAATGTAACTTTTCAGGGCGTGAAAACTGAAAGTGCACACATAAATGGCACCGAT
>NZ_QETJ01000214.1:0-6993 GCF_003105095.1 Pseudomonas sp. NDM
CTTTGGAATGCATTCCCCTGTGGGAGCGAGCCTGCTCGCGAAGACGCCGGACTGTTAACAAAAAACTATCTGGAAGAAACCCGATAAACCCGCTCCACCAACCACTCAGCCCCGCCCTGCAGAAACTTGGGGCTCTCAGCCAGAATATCCCGCTCTTCCAGCCTCTCCACCTGCCAACCCTGGCCCAGCAACCGCTGCACTTCACCATCGCTCACCGCAAACGGCGGCCCCGGGATCTGCGTCTGATCGTAATCCAGGGTAATCACCAACCCTTTCATCCCCTGCGCCAGCAACTGCTGCAGGTGCGTCGCGTAGCGCTCGCGCATCGCTTCCGGTAGGGCAATCAACGCGGCGCGGTCATACAACGCAGTGCAACCCGCGACATCCTCCGCCTTCAGCGCGAAAAAATCCCCGCACCAAAGTTCGACGGCATCACTTCGATAAACCTTGAACGCGCCCTGCTCGCTGATCTGCGGCTCAAGCTTGTGCTCAACGAAAAAATCCTCGACAGCCCTTTCCGCGAGCTCAACCCCAAGCACCTGATGCCCCTGCCCGGCAAGCCAGAGCAGATCCAGACTCTTCCCGCACAGCGGCACCAGCACACGCGCCGACGGTGCAATCGCCAGATCCGCCCAGTAGCGCTGCAAATACGGGTTGGCCTCGGGCTGGTGAAAGCCGATCTGGTTCGAATCCCATTTCTTGTACCAAAACTCAGGCTGCATGGATCACTCCCGAAAAACCGATGAAAAACCGCAGAAACTTATATTGGATTCAGATCGATGACCTGACTGAAGATGGCTCATCTTAACGCTGAGGAGTCCGCCCATGTTGCCCAGCCTGTTTATCTCCCACGGTTCACCGATGCTGGCACTGGAACCCGGTGCCAGCGGCCCGGCACTGGCGCGACTGGCCGCCGAACTGCCGCGCCCCAAAGCCATCGTCATCGTCTCGGCACACTGGGAAAGCCACGAACTGCTGGTCGGCAGCCATCCGCACCCGGAGACCTGGCACGACTTCGGCGGCTTTCCGCGAGCGTTGTTCGAAGTGCAATATCCGGCGCCGGGCAATCCGCAGTTGGCAGCCGAAGTGGCTGAGCTTCTCAACACCAATGACCTGCCGTCGCGCCTCGATCCGCAACGACCGTTCGATCATGGCGTCTGGGTGCCGTTGTCGCTGATGTATCCGCAGGCCGATATTCCGGTGGTGCAAGTCTCGCTGCCGAGTCGCGGCGGCCCGGCACTGCAGACGCGAGTTGGCCGTGCTCTGGCGAGCCTGCGCGAGCAAGGCGTTCTGTTGATCGGCTCCGGCAGCATCACCCACAACCTGCGCGAACTGGACTGGCACGCCGGGCCGGAAAGCATTGAGCCGTGGGCGCGGGATTTCCGTGACTGGATGATCGCCAGGCTTGCCGCCGACGATGAGGCGGCGCTGCATGATTATCGCCAGCAGGCACCGAGCGCCGTGCGCAGCCACCCGAGTGAAGAGCATTTGTTGCCGTTGTTCTTTGCTCGCGGTGCTGGCGGGATTTTCAGCGTGGCGCATCAGGGTTTTACGATGGGCGCGTTGGGTATGGATATTTATCGCTTCGGTTGAGGCCTTCGCGAGCAGGCTCGCTCCCACAGACGCCAAAACACAGGCAAAAAAAATCCCCGAACCAGTCGGGGATTTTTTATCTGCGATCAATCAGCCCAGAGGCGGATCAATCTTCGCGATAGCGACGCAGCTTCAACTGCTTGCCAGCAACGCGAGTGTCCTTCAGTTTGGTCAGGAGTTTTTCCAGACCTTCTTCCGGCAGCTCGACGAGGCTGAAGCTGTCACGCACCTGGATGCGACCGATCGCTTCACGGGCCAGACCGCCTTCGTTGAGGATGGCGCCCAACAGGTTTTTCGCAGCGATACCGTCACGCGCACCCAGCGCGGTACGGCAACGAGCACGGCCTTCGCCCAACGGCATTGGCGCGCGACGCTCGCGATCACCACGGTCCGGACGATCGCCGGAACGCTCAGGACGGTCGCCACGCGGTGCGTTGTTCGGCACCAGTGGACGTTCCTTCTCGATCGCCGCCAGGTTCAGCGCTTGACCGTTGGTAGCCTTGCGCAGCAGCGCAGCGGCCAGTGCACGCGGGGTGCAACCGATGTCGGCGGTCAGGCGATCGAGCAGCTCACCGTGAGTCGATTCGGCATCAGCGACCAGCGGCGACAGGCTGTTGGTCAGTTTCTTGATGCGGGCATCGAGCACAGCCTGAGCGTCCGGCAGACGCACTTCGGCAACCTTCTGACCGGTTACACGCTCGATCACTTGCAGCATGCGGCGCTCACGTGGAGTCACCAGCAGCAGGGCACGACCTTCGCGACCCGCACGGCCGGTACGACCGATACGGTGCACGTAGGATTCCGGGTCGTACGGCATGTCAACGTTGAACACGTGAGTGATACGCGGAACGTCGAGACCACGGGCAGCAACGTCGGTCGCCACAACGATGTCCAGACGGCCATCTTTCAGCGAGTCGATGACGCGCTCACGCTGGTTCTGGGCGATATCACCGTTCAGCGCGGCGGCTTTGTAGCCTTTGGCGTCGAGGGCGCTGGCCAGGTCCAGGGTGGCCTGCTTGGTGCGCACGAACATGATCAGTGCGTCGAAGTCTTCGACTTCCAGCAGGCTGAGCACGGCCGAGGTTTTCTGGTCAGCGTGAACCAACAGGTGAGCCTGTTCGATCGCGGTAACAGTCTGGGTCTTGGTCTGGATCTTGACGTGTTGCGGATCGCGCAGGTGGCGTTCGGCAATGGCGCGGATCGACTGCGGCAGGGTCGCCGAGAACAAAACGGTCTGACGGGTCGCTGGCAGAGCCTTGAAGATGACTTCCAGGTCATCCATGAAGCCCAGCTTCAACATTTCGTCGGCTTCGTCGAGAACCAGATGGTTCACGGTCGACAGGACTTTCTCGTCGCGACGCAGGTGGTCGCACAGACGACCCGGAGTGGCGACAACGATCTGTGCGCCATTACGGATTGCCTTGAGTTGCGGGCCCATCGGCGCGCCGCCGTAAACGGCCACGACCGTAACGCCTGGCATTTGCTTGGCGTAGGTTTCAAAAGCGGTTGCTACTTGCAGCGCCAACTCTCGGGTTGGCGCCAGGATCAGGGCTTGCGGTTCGCGCTTGGCAGGATCGATGCGGTGCAGAATAGGCAGTGCGAACGCGGCGGTTTTACCGGTACCGGTTTGCGCCTGGCCAATCATGTCCTGCCCGGCCATGATGATCGGGATCGATTGCTGCTGAATCGCCGAAGGCTCCTCGTAGCCGGTCGCTGCGACGGCTGCAAGAATATTCGGGTTGAGATTAAAAGCGGCGAATCCGCCGGTTTCCTGGGTCATGGGTCTGCCTCTAAGTGCATCCGCAAAGACCCATGCTCCAAAGCTGCGCATGCCGTGTTGAGACTCAAGAGTCGCCCTGGCAGCTTTGTCGGCGGGGATTTGCGAAAACGAATGAATGAAGATGAATCGTCAAGGAAGAGCCCGCAGTGCGGACGTGCAGCCGAAGCTGACTTCGGGAAATTGCGCTACCTAAACGCGGCCCGGTTAAAGGCCGGCGCGCACTATACCGGATTTTGCCCAAAAAGGGAGCTTTTTTTATCGCCACAACCCGTGTGTCACCGCCGTGTAACGGGCTTTTGCGGATAATCGTGCAACGGTCTATTTTGCAAAGGCCCGGCCCTGCGGGTGATGACGCTTAAACGGTTCACCGACCTGCGGCAAAGCGCCGCGCACCCGTCCATCCTGCTCGAGGAATTCTTCATGAATCAGCCCTGCGCCGGCCGCGTCAGCCGAGAAAGTCGTGGTCACGTGTACCTGATCGGCCTTGATCGGGCGGCCAAGCGCAATGCCTTCGACCTCGATCTGCTCAATGAGCTGAGCCTGGCTTACGGCGAGTTCGAAGCCGACCGCGAAGCGCGGGTGGCCGTCGTGTTCGGCCACGGCGAGCACTTCACCGCCGGGCTCGATCTGGTCAATGCCAGTGCCGCACTGGCCGAAGGCTGGCAGGTTCCGACCGGCGGTTGCGATCCCTGGGGTGTTTTCGTCGGGCCCCGGGTGAGCAAACCGGTGATCGTCGCCGCGCAAGGTTACTGCCTGACCATTGGCATCGAGTTGATGCTGGCGGCAGACATCAACCTGTGCGCGAGCAACACCCGCTTCGCGCAGATGGAAGTGCAGCGCGGGATCTTTCCGTTTGGCGGGGCGACTTTGCGTTTCCAGCAGATCGCCGGCTGGGGCAATGCGATGCGCTGGTTGCTCACGGGCGATGAGTTTGATGCCCACGAGGCGTTGCATCTGGGCCTGGTGCAGGAAGTGATGGCCAGCGAAGACCTGATGCCGCGGGCGATCGAGCTGGCCGAACGGATTGCCCGGCAGGCGCCGCTGGGCGTGCAGGCGACGTTGATGTCGGCGCGAAAGGCGCGCTATGAGGGTGAGACGGCCGCGGCGCAGGCGTTACCGGCGCTGGTGAAAAAGTTGCTTGCTACTGAAGACGCCCGGGAGGGGGTGCGGTCGCTGGTGGAGCGGCGGCCAGGGATCTTCAAAGGAGTTTGAGAAGTCTGGCGCCTCTCGAGGCGACATCGCGAGCAGGCTCACTCCTACATTTGAAATGCAATCCCCTGTAGGAGTGAGCCTGCTCGCGATAGGGCCGGCACGGCCCTCGTTTCAGGTCGCCGGGCGAATCGCCTTGATCAACGACTGCAACGAATACCCCAGCTGTGGCGCCAGCGCTTCGGCCCGTTGGGTCAGCGCCTGCAGATCCAGCGTCTGATCGAGGTCCGCCGGGACGATCAGAATCACGTTGCCCTCCTTCACCGGCAGCTCCCAGTAATGCCGGTGATAAAGGCCGCGCAACAACGCCGCGCCCAGTGGTTTACCATCGTCGGTGGCCCACTGGTTGATCACCAGCCAGCCGCCCGGATTCAGGCGCTTCTGGCAATCGCCGAGAAAGCTCCAGGCCAGATGCCCGACCCCGGGCCCGACATCGGTGTACAGGTCGACGAAAATCAGATCCGCCGGCTCGGCAGTGGGCAGCAGCTCAAGCGCATCGCCGACGCGGATGTACAGACGCGGATCGTCATCCAGACCGAGGTACTCGATGGCCAGACGCGGCACGTCCGGGCGCAGTTCGATGGCTTCGACGTCTTCCAGCGGCAGAAACTTGAGACAGGCCTGGGTCAGCGTGCCCGCTCCCAACCCAAGAAACAGCGCGCTCTCAGGTTGCTCGTGACACAGCGCGCCGATCAGCATCGCACGGGTGTAGTCATACTCCAGCCAGCTCGGGTCAGCGGTGAACACGCAACTCTGCTCGATCGCATCGCCGAATTCGAGAAAGCGGTAATCGGCCACTTCCAGCACGCGAATCACGCCGAACTCATCCTGTACTTCGGCGAGCAGATGCTCGACGCGCTCCTCAGTCATTTCGTCTCCTGATGGTCACCAGGCGCGGTGACGCGATGGCGCCGCTGTGGCACCGTGGCAAAGCGGCGATTGTCGGCGATGGGGCGGGAACAGGTCACGCACTAATTGCTGCTAACATGGCGCTCCCCTGCGTACGAACTTCGAGACCGTGATGAGCCAACCGTGGAGCCCTGACAGCTGGCGCGCCCTGCCGATCCAGCAACAACCGCAATACCCCGACGCCGCGCACCTGCGCCAGGTCGAGCAAACGCTGGCCAGTTATCCGCCGCTGGTGTTCGCCGGCGAAGCGCGCGAGCTGCGCCGTCAGTTCGCCGAAGTCACACAGGGCCGGGCGTTTCTGTTGCAGGGCGGCGATTGCGCGGAAAGCTTCGCCGAGTTCTCCGCAGCGAAGATCCGCGACACCTTTAAAGTGTTGCTGCAAATGGCAATCGTCATGACCTTCGCCGCCGGCTGCCCGGTGGTCAAGGTCGGGCGCATGGCCGGTCAGTTCGCCAAGCCGCGTTCGGCCAACGACGAAACCATCGGCGGGGTGACTTTGCCGGCCTACCGTGGCGACATCGTCAACGGTATCGGCTTCGACGAAAAGAGCCGCGTGCCGGATCCGGAACGTCTGCTGCAGTCCTACCATCAGTCCACGGCGACCCTGAACCTGTTGCGCGCTTTCGCTCAGGGCGGTTTTGCCGACCTGCATCAAGTGCACAAGTGGAACCTGGATTTCATCGCCAACTCGGCGCTGGCCGAGAAGTACGCCCACCTCGCCGACCGCATCGATGAAACCCTGGCATTCATGCGCGCCTGCGGCATGGACAGCTCGCCGCAACTGCGCGAAACCAGTTTCTTCACCGCCCACGAAGCGTTGCTGCTGAACTACGAAGAAGCCTTCGTGCGCCGCGACAGCCTGACCAACGATTACTACGATTGCTCGGCGCACATGCTGTGGATCGGCGACCGCACCCGCCAGCTCGACGGCGCGCACGTCGAATTCCTGCGCGGGGTGAACAACCCGATCGGGGTCAAAGTGGGTCCGAGCATGAACCCCGATGACCTGATCCGCCTGATCGACGTGCTCAATCCCGACAACGATCCGGGCCGTCTGAACCTGATCGCGCGGATGGGCGCAAACAAGGTTGGCGATCACCTGCCGGCACTGGTCCGCGCGGTGCAGCGCGAAGGCAAGCACGTGCTGTGGAGCTCCGATCCGATGCACGGCAACACCATCAAGGCCAGCAGCGGCTACAAGACCCGCGACTTCGCGCAGATCCTTGGCGAAGTGAAGCAGTTCTTCCAGGTGCACGAAGCGGAAGGCAGTTATGCCGGCGGCATCCACATCGAGATGACCGGACAGAACGTCACCGAGTGCATTGGCGGCGCGCGGCCGATTACCGAGGATGGCTTGTCCGATCGTTATCACACCCATTGTGATCCACGGATGAATGCCGACCAGTCGCTGGAATTAGCGTTTCTGATTGCCGAGACGTTGAAGCAGGTCCGGCGCTAAACCGGATCCCGTGTAGGAGCTGCCGAAGGCTGCGATCTTTTGA
>NZ_QETJ01000215.1:0-6826 GCF_003105095.1 Pseudomonas sp. NDM
CGGCAGCTCCTACAGGAAATCGCATTCCTCTGTAGGAGCTGCCGAAGGCTGCGATCTTTTGGTCTTTAAGGGCGGTTCGCCCAACGCTGGCGCAACCACTCCAGATCTTCCGGCCGTGTCACTTTGAGATTATCCGCCCGCCCTTCGACCAGACGCGGCGCCAGACCGGCCCACTCCAGCGCCGAAGCCTCGTCGGTAATCACCGCATCAGCGACCAGACTGTCCGCCAACGCCCGATGCAAAGCCCCGAGGCGAAACATCTGCGGCGTATACGCCTGCCAGATCACGCTGCGATCCACCGTTTCAACCACACGCCCGTTTTTATCAACGCGTTTAAGCGTGTCGCGAGCGGGAACCGCCAATAGACCGCCCACCGGGTCATCCGCCAGTTCAGCGAGCAACTTGTCGAGATCATCACGACTCAGATTCGGCCGGGCCGCATCGTGCACCAACACCCAATCGTCATCGTCGGCACCCTGCGCATGCAGATGCAGCAAGGCGTTGAGCACCGAACCGGAACGCTCGGCTGCGCCGTCGACCCGCTGAATGCGCGAATCGTTGACGCAGGCCAGGTTCGGCCAATAAGGATCGTCAACCGCAAGACTGACCACCAGCCCCTTGAGGCGCGGGTGATCGAGGAAACAGCCGAGGCTGTGTTCGAGAATTGTGCGTCCGCCCAGTTGCAGGTATTGCTTGGGACGGTCCGCGGCCATTCGGGCACCGACGCCCGCGGCAGGAATCACGGCCCAGAAGGCCGGCAGGGAATCGATCATTGGGCCAACTGGTAAAGGGTTTCGCCGTCCTTGACCATGCCCAGTTCGTGACGAGCCCGCTCTTCAACGGTCTCCATGCCTTTTTTCAATTCGCTGACTTCAGCGTCCATCACCCGGTTGCGCTCCAGCAGGCCTTCGTTCTCGGCATGTTGATCGGCGATCTGCTGTTTCAGCTCGGCGACCTGCGCCAGACTGCCATTGCCCACCCACAGGCGGTACTGCAGACCGGCCAGCAGCAAGAGCAAAACGAGAAACAACCAGTAAGGACTGCGCATCGAATATCAGGTATCCAGTGAAAAAAGACAGCCACGCATCATGTTGCTGCATCTGATAGCACAAGCCTGGAAAGATCCAGGCTTGTGCTTAAGGCATCAGATTAGTGGCAAATCCATCGCTGTCACGACTTTTCCGACACAATCCGGTGTCCTTTGATCAGGTTGCGCTTAACCGCGGAACTCGGCGCGGCCGTTGTACTTGGCCTTGCCGTTCAACTGCTCTTCGATACGCAGCAGCTGGTTGTACTTGGAAACGCGGTCGGAACGGCACAGCGAACCGGTCTTGATCTGGCCAGCCGAGGTGCCCACGGCCAGGTCGGCAATGGTCGAATCTTCGGTTTCACCGGAACGGTGCGAGATCACTGCGGTGTAACCGGCAGCCTTGGCCATCTGGATGGCTTCCAGGGTTTCGGTCAGGGTGCCGATCTGGTTGAACTTGATCAGGATCGAGTTGGCGATCTTTTTATCGATGCCTTCTTTCAGGATCTTGGTGTTGGTCACGAACAGGTCGTCGCCTACCAGCTGGGTCTTCTCGCCGATCTTGTCGGTGAGGATTTTCCAGCCAGCCCAGTCGGACTCGTCCAGACCGTCTTCGATGGAGATGATCGGGTAACGCTCGGTCAGACCCTTGAGGTAGTCGGCGAAACCTTCAGCAGTGAACACCTGACCTTCGCCGGACAGGTTGTACTTGCCGTCTTCGTAGAACTCGCTCGCAGCGCAGTCCAGCGCCAGGGTCACGTCGGTGCCCAGCTTGTAACCGGCATTGGCCACCGCTTCGGAGATCACTTTCAGCGCATCTTCGTTGGACGCCAGGTTCGGTGCGAAACCGCCTTCGTCGCCAACGGCGGTGCTCAGGCCACGGGCCTTCAGCACGGCTTTCAGGTGATGGAAAATCTCGGTGCCCATGCGCAGACCTTCCGAGAACGACTTGGCGCCGACTGGCTGCACCATGAATTCCTGGATGTCGACGTTGTTATCGGCGTGCTCGCCACCGTTGATGATGTTCATCATCGGTACCGGCATCGAGTACACACCCGGGGTGCCGTTGAGGTTGGCGATGTGTGCGTACAGCGGCAGGTCCTGATCCTGCGCAGCCGCCTTGGCCGCAGCCAGGGACACGGCGAGGATGGCGTTGGCGCCCAGGGTCGCTTTGTTTTCGGTACCGTCGAGCTTGATCATCGCCTGGTCGAGGGCTTTCTGGTCGCTTGGGTCAGTGCCCAGCAGCAGATCGCGGATCGGACCGTTGATGTTGGCTACCGCCTTGAGCACGCCCTTGCCCAGGTAACGGCTCTTGTCGCCATCACGCAGCTCGAGTGCTTCACGCGAGCCAGTGGATGCACCGGACGGCGCGCAGGCGCTGCCGATGATGCCGTTGTCGAGAAGCACGTCCGCTTCCACGGTGGGATTGCCACGGGAGTCGAGAACTTCACGACCTTTGATGTCGACGATTTTTGCCATTGTTGTAAACACTCCAAAGTTGACGAAAACGACGCAGCTAGAGGAAATCTTTATCGTCGGCAAGCGAAGTACAGCGGGCAGACTTGCAGACGACAGCGCTCAAGCCCGAGGGCCTGAGCGACAAATCGTGCGGTACTTTACCGGAGAATCGAGCGTTACGCGGTTTCTACCGTCGGAAAACTCTTCACCAGTTCGTCCAGAGCTTTGAGCTGGGCCAGGAATGGCTCCAGTTTGTCCAGACGCAACGCGCAAGGGCCGTCGCATTTGGCGTTGTCCGGATCCGGGTGCGCTTCGAGGAACAGACCCGCCAGCGACTGGCTCATGCCGGCCTTGGCCAGATCCAGAACCTGGGCACGACGACCACCGGCGGAGTCGGCACGACCACCAGGCATTTGCAGCGCGTGGGTCACGTCGAAAAACACCGGATATTCGAACTGCTTCATGATGCCGAAGCCGAGCATGTCGACCACGAGGTTGTTGTAGCCGAAGCTCGAACCGCGCTCGCAGAGGATCAACTGATCGTTACCGGCTTCGACGCACTTGTTCAGGATGTGTTTCATTTCCTGAGGCGCGAGAAACTGGGCTTTCTTGATGTTGATCACGGCGTTTGTCCTGGCCATCGCGACAACCAGATCGGTCTGGCGCGACAGGAAGGCCGGCAACTGAATGATGTCGCAGACTTCAGCGACGACCGCGGCCTGATCCGGCTCGTGGACGTCGGTGATGATCGGCACGCCGAAGGCCTGTTTGATGTCCTGGAAGATGCGCATGCCCTCTTCCAGGCCAGGACCGCGATAGGAGGTCACAGAAGACCGGTTGGCCTTGTCGAAGCTGGCCTTGAACACGTACGGGATACCCAGTTTTTCGGTGACCTTTACGTACTCTTCGCAAACCTGCATGGCCATGTCACGGCTTTCCAGCACGTTCATGCCGCCGAACAGGACCATCGGCTTGTCGTTGGCAATCTCGATGTCGCCGACGCGGATAATCTTCTGTGCCATCGGGTTACGCCTTCTTCTGGTGTTGAGCCAACGCGGCTTTGACGAAACCGCTGAACAGCGGGTGGCCGTCGCGTGGGGTCGAGGTGAACTCAGGGTGGAACTGGCAGGCGACGAACCATGGATGATCCGGCGCTTCAACCACTTCGACCAGCGCAGCATCGGCGGAGCGACCGGAGATTTTCAGGCCGGCTTCGATGATCTGCGGCAGCAGGTTGTTGTTCACTTCGTAACGGTGACGGTGACGCTCGACGATCACATCCTTGCCGTAGCAATCGTGCACTTTGGAGCCCGGCTCGAGCAGGCAATCCTGCGCGCCGAGGCGCATGGTGCCGCCCAGATCGGACGCTTCGGTACGCACTTCAACAGCGCCGGTGGCGTCTTCCCACTCGGTGATCAGGCCGACAACCGGATGGCCGCTGGCACGATCGAACTCGGTGGAGTTGGCGTCTTTCCAGCCCAGCACGTTACGAGCGAATTCGATGACCGCCACTTGCATGCCGAGGCAGATGCCGAGGTACGGAACCTTGTTTTCGCGAGCGTACTGAACGGCGGTGATCTTGCCTTCCACGCCACGCAGACCGAAGCCGCCCGGCACCAGAATCGCGTCGACACCTTCAAGCAGCGCAGTGCCCTGGTTTTCGATGTCTTCGGAATCGATGTAGCGCAGGTTGACCTTGGTGCGGTTGCTGATGCCGGCGTGACTCATCGCTTCGATCAGCGACTTGTAGGCATCGAGCAATTCCATGTACTTGCCGACCATGGCGATGGTCACTTCGTGTTCCGGATTCAGCTTGGCATCGACCACTGCGTCCCACTCGGACAGATCGGCACTGCCGCATTGCAGACCGAAACGCTCCACGACGAAATCGTCCAGACCCTGCGAGTGCAGGATGCCCGGGATCTTGTAGATCGTATCGGCGTCTTCCAGCGCGATCACCGCACGCTCTTCAACGTTGGTGAACTGCGCGATCTTGCGACGCGAGGACACGTCGATCGGGTGATCGGAACGGCACACCAGCACGTCTGGCTGCAGACCGATCGAACGCAGTTCCTTGACGGAATGCTGGGTCGGTTTGGTCTTGGTTTCGCCGGCGGTGGCGATATACGGCACCAGCGTCAGGTGCATCAGCATCGCGCGCTTGGCGCCGACTTCGAAACGCAGCTGGCGGATGGCTTCGAGGAACGGCTGCGACTCGATGTCACCGACGGTGCCACCGATTTCGACCATTGCCACGTCTGCATCACCGGCACCCTTGATGATGCGGCGCTTGATTTCGTCGGTGATGTGCGGGATCACCTGGATGGTTGCACCCAGGTAGTCGCCACGGCGCTCTTTGCGCAGCACGTGCTCGTAGACGCGGCCGGTGGTGAAGTTGTTGTTCTGGGTCATGGTCGTGCGGATGAACCGCTCGTAGTGACCCAGGTCCAGGTCGGTCTCGGCGCCGTCGTGGGTGACGAACACTTCACCGTGCTGGAACGGGCTCATGGTGCCTGGATCGACGTTGATGTACGGATCCAGCTTCAGCATGGTGACCTTAAGCCCCCGCGCCTCCAGGATAGCCGCCAATGAAGCCGAGGCAATGCCTTTCCCCAATGAAGAAACAACACCGCCCGTGACGAATATGTAGCGCGTCATGAAAAACCCTAGAAGTCTGCGTTAAAGCGGAACGAGCCGCCGGGGAAAGCGAAGGAAGGCCGAAGCCCCCGATCACCTGCATTAATCACAGTGCACCTTTCGAAAAAACCGCCGCGTTGTGACAGACCGGCAGATGAAACACCGGTACGTTGCTCGCTACACATTTTTTGGAATCGCCCAGCAAAGACTGCTTGGTAATCGGCAACTCCTGCAATTCAGGCGAATCCACAGAAGTTGTATCAAGAAGGGAGCGTAGTCTACCGGAATGCTCCTTTCAGCTCAAACCTTGATCTTCGTCTGTTGGCTGCCATTGCAATGCCCAGCCTTCGTGCATCTGACCGTCGAGACCCGACAGGTTCGCCACCGCGAGCAATTCTTCGCCACGAAACAGCAGCGGCAATCTGCCACGCACGAATGCCGGCACCGCGCGCTCATTGAGCAGACGCTTGAGATCACGACGACCGCGCTCGGCCAGTTGCATGACCTCACCGCCCTGCCGATAGGCAATGCGCAACGGCCCGGATGGAGCTTGCCCGTGAAACATGACGCGCCCGTTATCGGCCAAGCGTAGCGCTGACCTCGGGGTCTGCCAGTCGGCGCCGATCACTGGTAGGCGCAGCCAATGACCACTCAGCCACCAGATGCGGCCGGCGCTGCGATGCAGTTCGCCGTCGGCCAGCCGCCAGATCGGAGCGGCGTCGGCGCTGGCATCGCGCAGGTCGATCCAGCCCGACCAATGGTCAGCGTCTGGCAGCCGGGTCAACGGTTCGAGCCAGTGGCTGAGGGCATTTCGCTGGCGCGCGTCAGACAACGCTGCCAACGGCGCCAGCGCCAGGGATGGCACGCCGAGCCAATCAAACTCATGTGAAGTTTCAGCCTGCGCCAGATCGATCTGCGCCAGCTCATCAAGCAAGCCCTGCGCTTCACGCAGATGCGCCGCCGTACGCGCCATGCTCGCCTGCGCCTGCGGCCAGCGCTCGGTCAGCACCGGCATGATCTGGTGACGCAGATAGTTGCGCGAAAACTGCCGATCCTGATTCGACGGATCTTCGATCCAGCGCAACTGATGTGTCTGTGCATAACTTTCCAGCTCAGCGCGGCTGACATCGAGCAACGGTCGCACCAGCATGCCCTTCCCCACCGGGCGCTGCTGCGGCATCCCGCCAAGCCCACGTACGCCGGCTCCGCGCAACAGGCGAAACAGCAGCGTTTCCGCCTGGTCGTCGCGGTGTTGGCCGGTCAGAAGCACTTCATTGGTCTGCGTCAGCGAATTGAACGCGGCATAACGCGCATCCCGCGCCGCCCGCTCCAGGCTCGCCCCGCCCTTCACGGTTACCCGCTCCACGTGCAAAGGAACATCCAGCGCTTCGCAAATGGCCTGGCAATGTTGCGGCCACGCATCGGCCGCAGCCTGAAGGCCGTGGTGGATATGAATGGCGCTTAGCGCTGGGAGGGATTCGGTTTTCGCCAGAGTGGCGAGCAGATGCAGGAGGACGGTGGAATCGAGGCCGCCCGAGAAGGCGACGCGCCAGTGAGCGGCGTTGCGCCAGGGCTCAAGGTTCAGCAGAAGCTGCGACGGCAAATCACTCATGGACTGACCCATATCTAACTCTTTGCCCCAAAACAAATGTAGGAGTGAGCCTGCTCGCGATAGCGGTGTGACAGCCAACACATGGGTTGAAT
>NZ_QETJ01000216.1:0-6805 GCF_003105095.1 Pseudomonas sp. NDM
GAGCAGGCTCACTCCTACAGTTTGAAATGCGCTCCCCTGTAGGAGTGAGCCTGCTCGCGATGGCGCCGGTGCTGTCAAAGCGTCTCCAGCAGCCAATCCCTGAACGCCTTCAACGAAGGCAGATTCTCATTGCGCGGCGGATACACCAGGTAATAGCTGCGCCGACTGGTAATTGGCTCGCCCAGTTGCAGCAATTCGCCCTTGAGCAATTCTTCCTCGACCAGAATTCGCGGCACCAGGCCCACGCCGATATTGGCGCGTACCGCCTGAATCAAGTGAGAGGTCATCTCAAAGCTCGGCCCGATCCTCATGCTGCGGTGCGGCAGTTGATGATGGCTGAACCATTCCGCCCACGCCTGGGCATTGCTGCTGACGTTGAGCAGCAACTGCCCGGCGATGTTCCCCTCGGCCTCGTCGCGTTCAGTTTCCTGCAGCTGCGCGCTGGCAATCGCCACCAGTTCTTCGGTGTGCAAGGGCAGGGCAGTCAGGCCTGGCCACTCACCCCCGCCAACGCAGATGGCGGCGTCGATTTCGCTGGTGTCGAAGTCGATGGTCTCGATCCGCGAGTGCAGGTGCACGGTCATGCCCGGGTGCGCCGTGTAGAAATCCTTCAGCCGTGGCAGCAGCCATTTCGACCCGAAGGTCGGCAACGTCGCCAGGCGCAGGCTGTGAATGCCCGAACCAAACGCCATCGCCTGCAACGTCGCGCTGCGAATCTGCCCAAGGGCTTCGGCGAGCTCGCGCTGATACATGCGCCCGACATCGGTCAGTACCACCTGCCGGCCTTCGCGAGTGAACAGGCGCATGCCGAGCATCTTCTCGAGAATCTGTACCTGCCGGCTGACCGCGCTCTGCGTCAGTGACAGTTCATGGGCGGCGCGGGTGTAGCTCTCGTGGCGAGCGGCGGCCTCGAAAGCCAGCAGCAGCGACATGGACGGCGTGAGGGTGCGCGGATTCATTCGTAAAACTCATTGATAGCGGGCCGAATTTACGCTTGTTCCAAGGTTTGCCAGCAATGAACATGGGCGCAATCAGATGGCGGAGCCTGACGCAATCATTCGTTGCGCACAACTGTTCACCGCCACACAGCCCGATTTGACCGAGATGACCTGACCGATGATTGCCCAGCTGTCGCCCGCCAAAGCCCTGACCGGCGATTACCAACAATTCCTCGCGGCCCTGAAAGACAGCGGCTTTCGCGGTGAAATCAGCGCCGATTACGCCAGCCGCGTGGTGCTCGCTACCGATAACTCGATCTACCAGCGCCTGCCGCAAGCGGCGGTGTTTCCGCTGGATGCGGGCGATGTGGCGCGGGTAGCACGGCTGATTGCCGAGCCCGCCTACGAGAACGTAGTGATCACCCCGCGTGGCGGCGGCACCGGCACCAACGGCCAGTCGCTGACGGACGGCATCGTTGTCGACCTGTCGCGGCACATGAACCGCATCCTGGAAATCAACGTCGAACAACGCTGGGTGCGGGTGCAGGCCGGGGTGGTCAAGGATCAGCTCAACGCCGCGTTGAAATCCGCCGGGTTGTTTTTCGCCCCGGAATTGTCGACCTCGAACCGCGCCACGGTCGGCGGCATGATCAATACCGACGCCAGTGGCCAGGGCAGTTGCACCTACGGCAAGACCCGCGACCATGTGCTGGAACTTGAGATGATCCTGCGCGGCGGCGAGCGTCTGCAAGGTCTGGCACTGACGGAGGATGAGCTTGAAAGGCAGTGCGCTCGCAATGATCGGGTCGGCGAAGTCCATCGTTGTGCACGGCAGATCATTGATGAGCAGGGCGAGCTGATCAAGGCACGCTTCCCCGATCTCAACCGTTGCCTGACCGGTTATGACCTGGCGCACCTGCGCGAGGCCGACGGGCGCTTCAATCTCAACAGCGTACTCTGTGGCGCGGAAGGCTCGCTGGGCTTCGTTGTCGAAGCGCGTCTCAACGTGCTGCCGATCCCCAAACATACGATGCTGGTCAATATCCGCTACGCCGGGTTCATGGATGCACTGCGCGATGCGCGGGCGTTGATGGCGCTCAAGCCGTTGTCGATTGAAACCGTCGATTCCAAGGTCTTGTTGCTGGCGATGCAGGACATCGTCTGGCACGGTGTTGCCGAGTATTTTCCCGAAAACGCTGAGCGCCCGACTTTGGGGATCAACCTTGTCGAGTTCTGCGGCGACGACCCCGAAGATTTGCAGCGTCGCGTCGAAGCGTTCGTCGAACACCTGAAAAATGATCGCACCGTGGAGCGCTTGGGCCACACGCTGGCGGTCGGTCAGGCAGCGGTGAACAAGGTCTACGGCATGCGCAAACGTGCGGTGGGCCTGCTCGGCAACGTCGCCGGTGAAGCCCGCCCGCAGCCCTTCGTCGAGGACACCGCCGTGCCGCCGCAGCACTTGGCCGAATACATCGCCGAGCTGCGCGACCTGCTCGATAGCCATGGTTTGCAGTACGGCATGTTTGGCCATGTCGACGCCGGTGTGCTGCACGTGCGGCCGATCCTCGACATGAAAGACCCGCAGCAAGCGGCGCTGGTGCGCCCGGTGTCCGATGGTGTCGCGTCATTGACCCAGCGCTACGGCGGCCTGCTCTGGGGCGAACATGGCAAGGGCCTGCGTTCGGAGTACGCGCCGGCATTCTTTGGTGAACTGTATCCAGCGCTGCAAGCCTTGAAAGCAGCGTTCGACCCGTTCAACCAGTTCAACCCAGGCAAGATCGCCACGCCTGCCAACAGCGGCGCGGCGCTGCTGAAGATCGATGAAGTGACCCTGCGTGGCGAGCTGGATCGGCAGATAGACGAGAAGGTCTGGCAGAGCTACGGTGCCGCCATGCATTGCAACGGCAACGGCGCCTGCTACAACTTCGATCCCGATGACGCCATGTGCCCGTCGTGGAAAGCCACCCGCGAGCGCGCGCAGTCACCCAAGGGCCGTGCTTCGCTGATTCGCGAATGGTTGCGGTTGCAGGGAGAGGCGGGTGTTGATGTGCTTTCGGATGCGATTCGCCAACCGGCGTTCTTCCGCACGCTGTGGCAGCGTTGGCGTAACAGTCGCGATCCGTCGGCGGACTTTTCCCATCAGGTGTATGACGCCATGGCCGGTTGCCTGGCCTGTAAATCCTGCGCGGGGCAATGCCCGGTCAAGGTCAACGTGCCGGAATTCCGCTCGCGCTTTCTGGAGCTGTATCACAGCCGTTACCTGCGTCCGGCGCGGGATTATCTGATTGCTTCGCTGGAATATACGATCCCGTACATGGCGCGGATTCCGGCGCTGTATAACGGTTTGATGGGCGCTGGCCGGGTGCGTGGCGCACTGGCGCGTATCGGCGGCATGGTCGATGTGCCGTTGCTCAGCCGTTTCGATTTCCACGCGGCGATGCGTCGTTGGCAGGTGCAGCCAGCGACGGTTGCGAGACTGTCGACGCTCACGTCGGAGCAACGCGAACGCAGCGTGGTCATCGTGCAGGACGCCTTCACCCGCTACTTCGAAGCGCCGTTGTTGGCGGATCTGGTCGAGCTGATTTCGCGCCTGGGTTATCAGGTGTATCTGGCACCGTTCAGCGCCAACGGCAAACCGCTGCATGTGCAGGGCTTTCTTTCGGCGTTCAATCGGGCGGCGTTGCGCAACGCTGAGCAACTGCAGGCGCTGACGCAGACTGGCGTGCCGCTGCTGGGGCTCGATCCGGCGATGACCCTGGTCTACCGTCAGGAGTACTTGAAAGTCCCGGGCCTGCAGGCCTGTCCGCAAGTGGCGCTGGTGCAGGAATGGTTGCTCGAAGTCATGCCGGAGCAGACGCCTCAGGCCCAGGCCAAAGCGTTTCGTCTGCTCGCCCATTGCACGGAGAAGACCAACGCGCCGGCCGCGACCCGGCAGTGGGAACAGGTTTTCGAACGTGCCGGTTTGCAGCTGGCGACGCAAGCCACCGGTTGCTGCGGGATGTCCGGCACCTATGGCCACGAGGCACGCAATCGCCAGACCTCGGCGTTGATTTACGAGCAGTCGTGGGCGCGTCAGGTGCAGGCGCCGGCGGAGCAGGGCGAGGCGTTGGCGACCGGCTATTCCTGCCGCAGCCAGGTCAAGCGCCAGTCGGATCGGGCGCTGCGCCATCCGTTGCAGGTGTTGCTGGAGGCTCTGCGTCGCTGATCGTGTCGCTGGTGTCCTGGTCCCAGATCAGGCGCGGGTCGAAACTCATCGCCGCGAGCATGGTGAACACCACGACCAGGCCGAAGAACAGGATGCCCGGTCGTGGCTCGATATCGCCCAGCGCCTGGAATTTCACCAGCGCCGCGACCAGCGCGACCACCAGCACGTCGAGCATCGACCAGTAACCGATCAGCTCGACGAAGCGATATAACTTCGAACGTTCCCTGCGCGCCCAATCGCTGTTTCGCTGGACGGTGATCAGTAGCAGGGTCAGGGCGACGAATTTGATCCCCGGCACCGCGATGCTGGCGATGAAAATGATCAAGGCAATGTCCCACGCCCCGGCTTCCCAGAACTCCAGCACGCCGCTCATGATCGTGCTGTCGGCGCCGTTGCCGAGCATCACCGTGTTCATGACCGGCAGCAGATTGGCGGGAACATAAAAGGCCAGCGCGGCGAGCATGTACGCCCAGGTGCGCGCCAGCGAATTGGTCTTGCGTCGATGCAACGGCGCATCGCAGCGCGGGCACTCGTGTGGCTCGTCGGTCATATCGCAGGCCAGACCACAGCTGTGGCACAGGCACAGGTTGAGTTCGCTGGCGGTCGGCGGACGCTTCATAAAATGTCCCACAGTTCGCGGATGTCCCGGCCGGCGATGCGGATCATCATCAGGCTCAGCACCGCCAGGGCGAACAGGCCGATCCCGGGCAGCACATCGAGCAGGCCGGCGAGTTTGAACACTGCGACCATCGCCCCCAGCAGACACACTTCAAGCATGCTCCACGGGCGCAGGGTTTCCAGCCAGCGCATGCACAGATTGAACCCCGGTGCCCGACGCAGGCCGAGGGCAAAACCCAGCACCCAGACCAGCAGCACCAGCTGAAAGGCCGGGGCGATGATGATCGCAATCGCCGCGACCATGGCGATAAACGTGATCGGTCCCTGGCTCAGCGCCAGCACCGAATCCCACAGCGTCGCGCTGTTTTTCATGCCTTTGAGGCTGATGCTCATCACCGGATAGAAATTGGCAAACAGCCACAGCATCGCCGCCGTGAACGTCAGCGCCAGACGCTGCTCGATCGTCAGGCCGTTGAAGCGCTGCAGCACGCCACCGCAGCGCACGCACAGGGTTTTCTGGTGCTTGGCGAGCACGACTTTTTCGTACACGCAATCACAGTGCTCGCAGATGATCAGGTGTTCGGTGTTGACCATGGACAACGCTCAAGGAAGGCCGCGACGGCAGGGCAGACCTGTTCACTATAGAAGGCCGGGGCCGATGGGCAACCTTGATCCTGAGATGTTTGGGTTTTGCTTTTTTGATGTTATAAGGTAACGAGAATTTGCGGGCGGCGGTGTGGCCGTCCGGTGTTATCCCTCTCGATTGCGAAAGATCCATGACCCCTGTGCTTCCCCGTTCTGCCCCATTGACGACTGGCCGGCTGCTCTCCATTGATGCGCTCAGAGGCCTGGTGATCCTGTTCATGCTGCTCGATCACGTGCGCGAAACCTTCCTGCTGCACCGCCAGGTCTCCGATCCGATGGACGTCGCCAGCACCGAGCCGGCGCTGTTTTTCAGCCGCACGCTGGCGCATTTGTGTGCGCCGGTATTTGTCTTGCTGACCGGATTGTCGGCCTGGCTGTACGGTGAAAAATACGCTGGCAAAACCGATGTCAGCGCGTTTCTGTTCAAGCGCGGATTATTTCTGGTGGCGCTGGAATTCACTCTCGTCAACTTCGCCTGGACGTTCCAGTTACCGCCCAGCGTGATCTACCTGCAAGTGATCTGGGCGATCGGCCTGAGCATGATCGCGCTGGCGCTGCTGGTCTGGTTGCCGCGCGCGGTGCTGCTGACGCTGAGCCTGGCGATCATCGCCGGGCACAACTTGCTTGATACGCTGCACTTCCCGGTGGAGTCGGCGCTGCATGTGCCTTGGGCGATTCTGCATGATCGAGGCTGGATCGAGATCAGCGACACCCTGCGCTTGCGTACCTCGTACCCGCTGCTGCCGTGGATAGGTGTGATCGGTCTGGGTTATGCGCTGGGCACGTGGTTCGCCCGAGGTATGGATGCGGCGGTGCATCAGCGTCGTTTGCTGCTTGCCGGAGTCGGTGGGTTGCTGGGGTTTGCGGCACTGCGCTTGATCAACGGCTACGGCGAGAAACCGTGGGCGGTCAGCGATTCGCTGGTGCAGACGCTGATGAGCTTTTTCAACATCACCAAGTACCCGCCGTCACTGCTGTTCATCGCATTGACCGTTAGCTCCGGCCTGTTGCTGCTGCTCGCCTTCGAGCGCGTGCAGAGTCGCCGCTGGATTGGCTGGCTGACCGTATTCGGCTCGGCGCCGATGTTTTTCTATCTGCTGCATCTGTACGTGTTGAAAGTGTTGTACCTGATTGGCGTGGCGCTGTTCGGGCTGAATCAGGGCAGCTATTTCGGCTTTTCGACGGTGGCGGCGGTGTGGCTGGCGGCAGTGGTCCTTGCCGTGGTGTTGTACCCGGCAGTGCGCTGGTTTTCGCAACTGAAAGCGCGGCGCCGGGACATCAGCTGGTTGAAATATCTGTAACTTGCGCGGACTTGTGGGAGCGAGCCTGCTCGCGAAGAGGGCGTGCCAGTCAATACATTCGGTGACTGACAGAATGCTTTCGCGAGCAGGCTCGCTCC
>NZ_QETJ01000217.1:0-6782 GCF_003105095.1 Pseudomonas sp. NDM
ATCTTTTGATCTGGCTTTTGAAGATCAAGATCAAAAGATCGCAGCCTTCGGCAGCTTCTACAGTTGCGATCGATGTTGGTTTAGAGGGTCAGGATCATCTCGTGCCACGCCATGCCGCCATGGTCAGACTCGGACGGTTTGATGTAGGCAAAACCAAACCCGGCATACAGTGCAATGTGCTGCTCTTTGCACATCAGATGAATCGTCGCTTTGTCCATCGCGCGCATGCGCTCGATGAACTCTGCCAGCAGGCGCTTGGCCAGGCCCTGCCCCTGGTAATCCGGGTGCACTACCACCGACATGATCACCACGTTCGGGCCTTTCGGGTCGTGCCCGATCAGTTCCTTGAAGGCCTCGTCGGACATCTGCACGTCGAACGCCGCGCCGGAATTGATGAAACCGGTAACCACGCCGTCTACTTCGGCGACGATGAAGCCGTCCGGCCAAGTGGCAATGCGCGTGGCGATCTTCTCGCGGGTGGCGGCTTCATCGCCTTCATAGGCAACGGTTTCGATGGCGTAGCAGCGCTCGAGGTCGGCGGCGCTGACGTTGCGGATCACGGTGTTCATGGCAACTCGAAAATCTGTGGACACAAGGCCCGCCAGCATAAAGCACAACCACCGGGGCGGACATGCTCCGCCTCGATTCGAACGCCGGTCAGGCCTTGATCGGCAGCCAGATTTCCAGGGTGCCGGTGTTGAGCTTCGGGTTGTAATCGTCGCTGTAGCGCTCGAATTCCGGCGCATCCGCCGCTTCGTAACCGGACTGCGGCAGCCAGGTTTTCCAGATGTGCTGGAAGGTGTCGGGGAGTTGCGTCAGGGGTCCTTTGTGCTCGAACACCGCATATTCCTGCGGCTGGATTTCAACCCAGCGGTACTGCTCCGGCAGGTCATCGAGCTTGTCGATCTGCACGCCGGCGATGTACTCGAAACCTCCCTCGCCGTCCGCGTTGCAGCAAACGCCGTAGGTCACTTCGTTGACCTGCGCAGGGATTTTTCCCAGGTGCGGGATAAGCTTTTCCCACAGCCTTGGAATGTCTCCAGTGGTTTCCTGAGTGAATCGCCCGCCGAAACCGGCGATCAGCAGAAATTGCCCGTGCTCGAAGCGAGGTTCGGCTATTTCGACGCGTGTGTGTTCATCCATGACGCGGCTCCTCAGAACGGAAAAGTGGGTTCGGCTGGGAGTATAGAAAGGCCGACCCGTTTCGCACGTTTACAGCGCATGCAACTGCTCGACGGCGCCCGATCCGACAAACTCGTTGTAGCCGGAAACGATCACGTACACCGCGAAATAGCAGAAGATCGCCGCGGATGCCAGATAGGAGTAGCGCAAAAGCTTGTCGCCCAGCAACTTGCCGCCGTGGCTGGCGGCGAAGCACAAACCGGCCGACCACAGCAGCCCGGCGCAGAGAAAACCACCGAGGAACAACGCCGAGCTCAAAGGCCCGCCGCCACCCGAGCGGGCGATCAAGGTGCCGCCAACGGCAGCGAACCAGAGAATCGCGCTTGGCGACGACATGGCGAGAAAGATGCCGCGAAAGAACTCCTTGCGATGGGAGTTCTGCCCCACCTCGGCCGTATCCGCCAGCAGCGCTTCGTGGTGGATCGCCGAATAAATCATCTTCGCCGCGAAATAGATCAGCAGCGCCGAACCGCCGATCCACAGCACCCAGCGTACGGTTTCGTATTGCAGCAAAACGGTCATGCCGGCCAGTGCCAGCACCGCATAAATCAAGTCGCCGACGCAGGTGCCCAGGCCGAGGGCGAAGCCCTGAAAGTAGCCGCGCTGCATGGCCAGGGTGATCATCGCGATGTTGGCCACGCCGATATCCAGGCACAGCGAAAGGCTCAGCAGGAAGCCGCTGGTGAATTCCATTGACCGATTTTCCTTGAAAAAAATGTTTACAACCGCGCTGGACAGTATGCCATCACTGCCCTTATCTTCCGCCACAGGTCACCGCAGTGACCAGCGTCGCTCGGACGGTTCCGGGCGCTTACGTTATCCGAGGCAACAATGGCCGAACAAGGTTCGCCGCGCCGCTTTGCGCGCATAGATCGACTCCCCCCTTACGTTTTCAACATCACCGCCGAGCTGAAGATGGCCGCTCGCCGCCGTGGTGAAGACATCATCGACCTGAGCATGGGCAATCCCGACGGCGCCACGCCGCCGCACATTGTCGAAAAACTCGTGCAGGTCGCCCAACGTGAAGACACCCACGGCTACTCGACGTCCAAGGGCATTCCGCGCCTGCGCCGGGCGATTTCCAACTGGTACAAGCAGCGCTACGAAGTCGATATCGACCCGGAAAGCGAAGCCATCGTCACCATCGGTTCCAAGGAAGGCCTGGCGCACTTGATGCTGGCGACTCTGGATCAGGGCGACACCGTACTGGTGCCGAACCCGAGCTACCCGATTCACATTTACGGCGCGGTGATTGCCGGCGCTCAGGTGCGGTCGGTGCCGCTGGTGCCGGGGGTGGATTTCTTCGATGAGCTGGAGCGGGCGATTCGCGGCTCGATCCCCAAGCCGAAAATGATGATCCTTGGCTTCCCGTCGAACCCGACCGCGCAGTGCGTGGAGCTGGATTTCTTCGAACGGGTGATCGCCCTCGCCAAGCAGTACGACGTGCTGGTGATTCACGATCTGGCTTACGCCGACATCGTCTACGACGGCTGGAAAGCGCCGTCGATCATGCAAGTGCCGGGCGCCAAGGACATCGCGGTGGAATTTTTCACCCTGTCCAAGAGCTACAACATGGCCGGCTGGCGCATCGGGTTCATGGTCGGTAACCCGGAACTGGTCAACGCTCTGGCGCGGATCAAGAGCTACCACGACTACGGCACCTTTACTCCGCTGCAAGTGGCGGCGATTGCTGCGCTCGAAGGCGATCAGCAATGCGTGCGCGACATCGCCGAGCAGTATCGCCAGCGGCGTAACGTGCTGGTCAAGGGCCTGCATGAATTGGGCTGGATGGTCGAGAATCCAAAGGCTTCCATGTATGTGTGGGCGAAGATTCCCGACGCGTATGCACATCTGGGCTCGCTGGAATTTGCCAAAAAACTGCTGGCCGAGGCCAAGGTCTGCGTGTCGCCGGGGGTGGGTTTCGGCGAGTACGGTGACGACCACGTACGCTTCGCCCTGATCGAAAACCAGGACCGCATTCGTCAGGCCGTGCGCGGGATCCGCGGGATGTTTCGCGCGGATGGCTTAGTCGCAAAAACTGGCGGCTAACACAGTACCTGCAGAAGAACCCTTATGTGGCGAGGGAGCTTGCTCCCGCTGGACTGCGCAGCAGGCCCAAATCCTGCAATCGCGGTCTGTCTGATTCACTGGGTGCAGAGGTTTTTACGACTGCTGCGCAGCCGAGCGGGAGCAAGCTCCCTCGCCACAACATCCGTGTTACCACAGATTTTTTACCCGCAAAAAAACCGCATCGCTGCGGTTTTTTGTGCCTGCGCTTTCTTTAAACAAAGAACAGCTTAAACGAACAGCGACAACAGCAGGATAAAGCCCAGGGCCACCACCGACAGAATGGTTTCCATCGCGGTCCAGGTCTTGAAGGTTTCGGCCACGGTCATGTTGAAGTACTGCTTGACCAGCCAGAAACCGGCATCGTTGACGTGGGACAGGATCAGCGAACCGGCACCGGTGGCCAGCACCAGCAGCTCACGGTTGACGCCCGGAATCATGCCGACGACCGGCACAACGATACCGGCGCCGGTGATGGTCGCCACCGTCGCGGAACCGGTGGCGATACGAATCACCGCCGCCACCAGCCACGCCAGCAGGATCGGCGAGATCTGTGCGCTGACCGCCATGTGGCCGATCACATCACCCACGCCGCTGGTCACCAGCATCTGCTTGAAGCCACCGCCGGCACCGATGATCAGAATGATCGCGGCGGTTGGCGCCAGGCTTGCGTCGAGCCATTTGAGCATCTGGTTGGAACCGATGCCCTGCTTGTAGCCGAAGGTGTACAGCGACAGCAGCAGCGCCAGCAGCAATGCGGAGATCGGGTGACCGATCATGTCCATCCAGATGCGGAAGAAATTGCCGTCCGGCAGCGCCACGTCAGCGAAGGTTTTCAGCAGCATCAGGAACACCGGAAGCAGCACGGTGACCAGGGTAATGCTGAAGCTCGGCAGGTTGGCCGAATCGTTTTCGCGGGCCAGTTGATCGACCAGTTCCTGATTCGGGTGACCGGGAATGTGCTTGGCGATGAACGTACCGAAGATCGGACCGGCAATGATGGCGGTCGGCAGCGCGACGATCAGGCCATAGAGAATGGTCTTGCCGATGTCAGCGCCGAACACGCCGATGGCCAGCAGCGGACCCGGGTGCGGTGGCACCAGACCGTGCACAGCGGACAGGCCGGCGAGCAGCGGGATACCGATCTTGATGATTGATACGCCAGTGCGGCGGGCAACGATGAACACCAGCGGTATCAGCAGCACGAAGCCGATTTCGAAGAACAGCGGAATGCCTACCAGGAACGCGGCGAACATCATTGCCCACTGCACCTTGTCCTTGCCGAAGGCGCGGATCAGGGTCTGGGCGATCTGATCGGCGCCGCCGGATTCGGCCATCATCTTGCCGAGCATGGTGCCCAGGGCGAGGATGATGCCGACGAAACCGAGCACGCCACCAAAGCCGTCCTGGAACGCCTTGATGATGGTGTTGATCGGCATGCCGGAAGTCAGGCCGAGGAACGCGGCGGCGATGGTCAGGGCGATAAAGGGGTGAATCTTGAATTTGGTGATCAGGATAATCAGGCCGATTACCGTGACCACCGCATCGAGCAGCAGGAACGTCTCGTGGGACATGCCAAACATGGGGGGGGTCTCCTGGATTGTTGTTGTTATTAAAGCGGGTTGAACAGAAGTCGGGAGGACAGCGCTGTCTTTTTCAACATACTCATACCGCCTGTTTCAGGCCGTTGGCCTGCCACCAGACGTGAGCCTGGGACGCCAGTTGTTCAACGCTGTGGACCGAAGCATTCAGGGCCAGGGTCAGCGGCTCGCCTACTGGCGATTCGAGGGTGGCGAACTGGCTTTCGATCAACGTCGCCGGCATGAAGTGGCCCGGGCGGTGCGATACACGCTCGGCGGCGACTTCCGGGGTCAATTCAAGAAACACGAAGCCCAGGCCCGGCAAGGCGCTGCGCAGACGTTCGCGATAACTGTGTTTAAGGGCCGAGCAGGTCAACACCGGGCGCTGGCCTTCGGCATCGACGCGACGCAGTTCATCGCACAGGCTGTCGAGCCAGCCGGCACGGTCTTCGTCGTTCAGGGGGATCCCCGCGCTCATCTTTTCGATGTTCGCGGCCGGATGGAAAGTATCGCCTTCAATGGCAGTGGCGCCGCTCAAATGGCACAGGGCCTGGCTGACGCACGTCTTGCCGCAACCGGCAACGCCCATGATGACCAGGGCGGTGATGGGATGACTCATATAACACCTCAGCGCGCAGACAGCGCTACCTTTGCTAGCTATGACTCTAGTGCACAGGCAGAAGTTGCCGACGCCTTCTTGTCGTTTTTTTGGGTTGCAGCAGGTTTGTTCCCGATACCAAAGCGCGCAGATCAGGCAGGACCGCGCTCACGCATTTGCAGCTGCATCAGGACAGCGCTACCTTAGTGCCTTGATTTTTGTTTGGCAAGCCGCCCGATGACCTCCCCCAAGAACGATAAAAATACCCGCACCACCGGCCGTCCGACCCTTAACGAAGTAGCCCGCCTGGCCGGCGTCAGCCCGATTACCGCCTCGCGCGCTCTGCGCGGGGTCAGCACGGTGGCCACCGAACTGGTGGAAAAAGTGCAGAAAGCCGCGCTCGAACTCAACTATGTAGTCAACCCCGCCGCCCGCGCGCTGGCCTCGGCGCAGAGCCATTCGGTGGTGGTGCTGGTGCCGTCGCTGTCCAACCTGCTGTTCATCGACACACTGGAAGCCATTCATCGAGTGCTGACGCCCAAGGGCTTCGAAGTGCTGATTGGCAACTTCCACTACTCGCGCGATGAAGAAGAAAACCTGCTGCGCAATTACATGGCCTACCAGCCGCGCGGGTTTCTGCTGACCGGTTTCGATCGCACCGAGAGTTCGCGGCGGATGATCGAGCTCAGCAATATTCCCTGCGTGTACATGATGGAGCTGGACAGCGCCGCCGGGGTCAATTGCGTGGGTTTTTCGCAGTTGAGCGCCGGTGAAACGGCCGCGGAGCATTTGCTGTCTCGCGGGCGCAAACGCTTGGCCTACATTGGCGCGCAGCTGGATCAGCGCACGTTGTTGCGTGGCGAGGGTTTCCGCAAGGCACTGCAGAAGGCTGGCCGCTACGACCCGGATCTGGAAGTGCTGACGCCGCGCGCTTCGTCGGTGGGCTTGGGTGGTGAGTTGTTCCTGCAACTGCTGGCGGCGCATCCGGATGTCGATGCGATTTTCTTTGGCAACGATGACCTGGCCCAGGGTGCGCTGCTGGAAGCCTTGCGCAATGGCATCAAAATTCCCGAGCAGGTGGCGATTCTGGGCTTCAACGACCTGCCAATGTCCGAGCACATGGTCCCGCGCCTGAGCAGCATCAACACCCCGCGTGAAGCCATCGGCCGGCGCGCGGCGGAGCAAATGCTGACGTTGATGGCGGGCAACAAAGTAGCGCGGCCGGTGGAGGATATGGGGTTTGAGCTGAAGGTGCGCGAGAGTACCTGAAACTCACGCGATCCCCCATAGGAGCTGCCGAAGGCTGCGATCTTTTGATTTTGCTTTCAAGAACAAGATCAAAAGATCGCAGCCTT
>NZ_QETJ01000218.1:0-6731 GCF_003105095.1 Pseudomonas sp. NDM
ACGGATGATGTCGACTGATGCACCGCGATCGCGAGCAGGCTCACTCCTACAAGGGGCTGGGTGAACACACGTTTGTCCGAAATTCAGAAGTCCTTGGCCGATACCGCTCCGTCCCTTTCCCTAGACTCTGCCCATCACTTATCGCGGCGGAGTTCCCCCCATGAACTACCTCATTTCTCTGACCATTGGCCTGGGCGTCGGCCTGCTCTACGGCGCGCTCGATTTCCGTTCTCCGGCACCGCCGGCCATCGCGCTGGTCGGTCTGCTCGGCATGTTGGCCGGTGAGCAGTTGTGGCCGATGGGCCGGCAACTGGTCGCTGGCTGGTTGTCCTGAATTTCCCTTTTTTCACGGTGGATGTGCCCATGCAAGCGTTGCAATTCGATCAGACCGGCGACCTGTCTTCCCTGCGTTTCGTCGACGTGCCGACCCCGGTGCCCGGCGTCGATGAAGTGCTGGTGCAGATCAAGGCTGCGGGCCTCAATCCCAGCGATGTGAAAAACGTCCTCGGTCGTTTCCCTTACACCACTTTGCCGCGGGTACCGGGACGGGATTTTGCCGGGGTGGTGGTCGAGGGACCGCAAGCGTTGATCGGTCAGGAAGTCTGGGGCACCGGGCGCGAGCTGGGTTTCTTCGCCGACGGCGCCCATGCGCAATTCGTCAAACTGCCGGCCAATGGCGTGGCGCACAAACCGGCGCATCTGAGTTTCGCCCAGGCCGCCAGCCTCGGCGTGCCGTACACCACGGCGTGGGATGCGCTGGAACGCAGCCTGGTCAGCGCTGACACGCGCTTGCTGGTGATCGGCGGCGGGGCGGTGGCGACGGCGGCATTGGACTTGGCGAAAGTGCGCGGCGCGCAGTTGCTGGCCGCCGCGCGCCGGCCCGAGCAGGTGGCGGATTTGCAGAAGCAGGGCTATCAGACGATTCAACTGGACAAGCCTGACGACCTGGGTGCGCAGGTCAACGCGGTGTACCGCGGCGGCGCCGATGTGATCTTCGACACCACCGGTTTCTGGCTGCCGGCCTCGGTCGCCGCACTGGCCACCTTCGGCCGCATCGCCATCATCGCCGCCCCGGTCGACGGCCACGTGCAACTGCCGGCGCTGGCGCTGTATCGCAAGGGCGGCTCGGTGGTCGGGATCAACTCGTTGCTGTACGGCGTCGAAGAATGCGCGGCGATGCTTGAGCAGTTCGGGCGGTTCTTCGACGAAGATCGCTTGCCGCTGCCGCAGGGCCTGGTGGAAGTGCCGCTGGCGGAAGGGTTGGCGCGTTATGCAGAGGTCAATCAGGGTGGCGGCGACAAGATCATTTTGCTGCCCTGACGCCCATTCCCACACACACGGAACCCATGTAGGAGTGAGCCTGCTCGCGATGGCGATATATCAGTGAAACATTCGCCGACTGACACACCGCTTTCGCGAGCAGGCTCGCTCCCACAATGGGTTCCAGGGTGAAAGTCTCCACCTGCACCGGCTCTGCTAGAATCCGCCCCATTCATTGCCAGAGACTCTCCCATGAGCGAGCCGATTCGTCTGACCCAATACAGCCATGGCGCCGGTTGTGGCTGCAAGATTTCTCCACAGGTGCTGGAAGTGATCCTCGCCGGCAGCGGCGCACAGAACCTCGATCCCAAGCTCTGGGTCGGCAACGCGTCGCGCGATGACGCTGCGGTGTATGAGATCGATGCCGAGCGCGGTGTGGTGTCGACCACCGATTTCTTCATGCCGATTGTCGATGACCCGTTCGACTTCGGCCGCATCGCCGCGACCAACGCGATCAGCGATATCTACGCGATGGGTGGCGATCCGTTGATGGCGATTGCGATCCTCGGCTGGCCGGTGAACGTGCTGGCGCCGGAAGTGGCGCGGGAAGTGATTCGTGGCGGTCGCTCGGTGTGTGACGCCGCAGGCATACCGTTGGCGGGGGGGCATTCGATCGATGCGCCGGAGCCGATTTTCGGTCTTGCCGTTACCGGTCTGGTGGAAAAGCGCCACATGAAGCGCAACGACACCGCCACCGCCGGTTGCCTGTTGTATCTGACCAAACCGCTGGGCATCGGCATCCTCACTACCGCAGAAAAGAAGGGCAAATTGCGCGCCGCCGACGTCGGTGTCGCCCGTGACTGGATGTGTACCCTGAACAAGCCCGGCAGCCGTTTCGGCAAGCTCGCCGGCGTTACGGCGATGACCGACGTTACCGGTTTCGGCCTGCTCGGGCATCTGGTGGAAATGGCCGACGGCAGCCAGTTGACCGCGCGCATCGCCTACGACCGCGTGCCGCGTCTGGACAGCGTCGAGTACTACCTCGATCAAGGTTGTGTGCCGGGCGGTACGCTGCGCAATTTCGACAGCTATTCGAGCAAGGTCGGGCGCGTGCAGGAACTGCACAAGCGCGTGCTGTGCGATCCGCAAACCAGTGGCGGTCTGCTGATTGCGGTCACGCCCGAGGGCAATGAAGAGTTCCTCGGCGTTGCTGCCGAAATGGGGCTGAACCTTGAGCCGATCGGCGAACTGGTCGAGCGACAGACGAACGCAGTCGAGGTGATCTGATGCTCCGCGACTGCACTGACTACCGCGATATTTTCCTCAACGACCGGCCAATGATGGATGTCCGTGCGCCGGTTGAATTTTCCCACGGCGCGTTCCCGGGTGTGATCAATCAGCCGCTGATGAACGACCGTGAGCGCGAACAGGTCGGCACCTGTTACAAACAGCACGGGCAGCAAGCCGCGATTGCTCTGGGTGAGCGGCTGGTGTCGGCCGAGGTTCGGGAGGCACGCATCCAGGGCTGGGTCGAATTCGCCCGTAACCACCCCGACGGCTATCTCTATTGTTTCCGCGGTGGTCTGCGTTCACAGATCGTCCAGCAATGGATCAAGGACGAAGGTGGCATCGATTACCCGCGTGTGGGCGGTGGCTACAAGGCCATGCGCACGTTCCTCCTGGAAACGGTCGATCAGGCTGTGGCCGAATGCGATCTGGTTCTGCTCGGTGGCATGACCGGTACTGGCAAGACCGAAGTGCTGGTGCAGTTGAGCAATGGTCTGGATCTGGAAGGCCACGCCAATCACCGCGGTTCGAGTTTTGGCAAGCGCGCCACCGGGCAACCGGGCAACATCGATTTCGAGAATCGCCTGGCTGTCGATGTGCTGAAAAAGCGCGCCCGCGGGATCGGGCAATTTGTCCTGGAAGACGAGAGTCGGGTGGTCGGCAGCTGTGCCTTGCCGTTGCCGCTGTACCGGGGAATGCAAGCGGCACCGCTGGTCTGGCTTGAAGACAGCCTTGAGAATCGGGTCGAGCGAATCCTCCAGGATTACGTGATTGACCTGCACGCCGAGTTCGTCGCGTTGCATGGCGAGCAGGTGGGTTTCGCCCTATATGCCGAGCGATTGATTGCCAGCCTGAACAATATTCAGCGTCGCCTGGGTGGCGAGCGCTATCAACGACTGTACGGTCAGATGGAGGCGGCACTGGCCGAACAGGCCCGGAGCGGTTCGGTCGAGCTGTTTCGCGATTGGACAAGCGTGTTGCTGCGTGAGTACTACGACCCGATGTATGTGTTCCAGCGCGAGAAGAAGGGCGGGCGGATCGAGTTCGCCGGGGAGCGTCAGGCGGTGATCGAGTATTTGCGCGAGCGGGTGAATCAGAGGATTTAGCGTCGGTTGTACCGGCCTCATCGCGAGCAGGCTCACTCCTACAGGTGGAACGCGTTCCAAATGTAGGAGTGAGCCTGCTCGCGATAGGGCCAGGTCAGGCGATACTAAACTCAGGTCGGGCAAGTGTCCTTGCCATTATCCAGTCCCTGCTTGTAGCTATGGCTCTGCAGACTGGCCTTGCCGTTGTGCCACTTCAGGGTGAGCACGTACAGCGAGTCGAAGTCATCTCCAGCCCAGTCATCGGTGATCTTCTGCCGCTCGCCCACCGCATTGCCGGCGACTTTGTTGATCAGCTCCGGCAGATAGCCGTGTGACCAGGCGGTGTAGATCGTCGAGTTGTGGTATTTCTCGTCGAGCAGTTCGCGGGCCAGATCGCTGGTGTCGTTGGCGGAGAACTCGATGTTCACCGGCAGGCCAAGCTTGATCGCGGCCGGGCTGATGGTCATCAGCGGGCGAATGTAGCTGTAGGAGTTATCCAGCTCGCCTTCTTCAACGTTGCGTGTCGGGTTGGCGGCGAACACGTAGTCGGCCTTGCCGAATTTTTCCGGCAGCAGTGTCGACAGATCGATGGCGCGGTTCAGGCCCTGGCAGTTGAGCTGGCCTAAGCCACCTTCGGGTTTTTCCGCATGACGCAGGAACACCAGGGTCTGCGTGCCGTCCGCCGGTTGCGCGCGGCTTTCACTGGATTCGAGGGACAGAAAGAGCGCACTGACTGCCAGCAGGGAGGGCAGGGCGACGTACGCGCGATGTTTGAAACGTTTGGCGAAACTCATCAGGTTCGTCATCAATTCGAAGATTCTTCAGCAAAATCGGTTAAGGCTGACAAACCTTGGCACCGCGGGCTCCCAGCACCGGGTGTTTCCCTGTCGTGAACAGCTTCCTCTGCGAGAAAGGCATAGCTCAGAGTCCTGTAATGCCCGTTTGGTTCGATCCGGGCCAGTGCGCAGCACTCTAACGGCAACCTTTGCGGGCATGCAGGCAGGTTAGCGACAGGATGTTACGGTTCGTGTAGGCGCCAACCCGGGCCTACATTATGATCGGCTTTCAATTTGTGACTGGATGCTTCCAATGACCGATCTGTCTGCATTCCCGATTACTCAGAAATGGCCGGCGCAGTACCCGGACTGGATTCAGCTCTACTCCCTGCCGACCCCCAACGGCGTCAAAGTGTCGATCATGCTCGAAGAGATCGGCCTGCCGTACGAGCCGCACCGCATCGGCTTCGACACCAACGACCAGACCTCGGCGGAGTTTCTCTCGCTGAACCCGAACAACAAGATCCCGGCGATCCTCGACCCGCATGGCCCGGAAGATCAGCCGCTGCCGCTGTTCGAATCCGGCGCGATCCTGATTTATCTGGCCGACAAGAGCGGCCAGTTGCTCGCTCAGGAAGGCGCGCTGCGCTACGAGACCATTCAATGGCTGATGTGGCAGATGGGCGGCATCGGCCCGATGTTCGGCCAGCTCGGTTTCTTCAACAAATTCGCTGGCAAGGATTACGAGGACAAGCGCCCGCGTGACCGCTATGTCGAGGAGAGCAAACGCCTGTTGAACGTGCTCAACACCCGCCTTGAAGGCCGCGACTGGATCATGGGCGAGCGCTACACCATTGCCGATATCGCCACGTTCCCGTGGGTGCGCAATCTGCTCGGCTTCTATGAGGCAGGGGATCTGGTCGGGATTCAGAATTTCCCCAACGTCACCCGGGTGCTGGAGCGGTTCCTCGCTCGCCCGGCAGTCATCCGCGGCCTGACCATTCCTTCCTGACGCACTGCGTTTCCTTTTGTAGGAGTGAGCCTGCTCGCGATAGCGGTGTATCAGTGGAGAAATTTATGTCTGACACACTGCTATCGCGAGCAGGCTCACTCCTACAGGGGATTTGTTGCGTTTTATCGATTATTGCAAGCCCGGTAACGCTCTCTTGGCCGATCCAGGTTTGTCCCGCACCCGCCGCAAGGCATAAGCTGCGCCCCCTACGACTTTCGTCTCATCCGCTGTTTTCAGGAAAGGCCCCATGTCCAGTCAGTTCCCCGAAGCACGTCCCCGCCGTCTGCGCCGCAATGCGAGCCTGCGCAGTCTGTTCCAGGAAACCGAATTCAGCCTCAACGATCTGGTGCTGCCGATATTCGTCGAGGAAGAGATCGACGACTTCGTGCCGATCACCAGCATGCCCGGCGTGCAGCGCATCCCCGAGCGCAAACTGGCCAGTGAAATCGAGCGCTATGCCCGTGCCGGGATCAAGTCGGTGATGACCTTTGGCGTGTCCCATCATCTCGACGCCAACGGCAGCGACACCTGGCGCGAAGACGGCCTGGTCTCGCGCATGTCGCGCATCGCCAAGGATGCCGTGCCGGAAATGATCGTGATGTCCGACACCTGCTTCTGCGAGTACACCGACCACGGCCATTGCGGTGTGATGCACAACCACGAAGTCGACAACGACCAGACCCTGATCAATCTTGGCAAGCAAGCCGTGGCCGCCGCTCGCGCCGGGGCTGACGTAATCGCACCGTCGGCAGCAATGGATGGCCAGGTGCGCGCGATTCGCCAGGCACTGGACGCGGCCGGCTTCACGCAGATTCCGATCATGGCCTACTCGACCAAATTCGCTTCTGCGCTGTACGGTCCGTTCCGCGAGGCCGGCGGCAGCGCGCTCAAGGGTGATCGCAAGAGCTATCAGATGAACCCGATGAATCGTCGCGAAGCCCTGCGCGAATCGCTGCTCGATGAGCAGGAAGGCGCGGATGCGCTGATGGTAAAACCGGCTGGCGCCTACCTCGATATCATCCGCGACATTCGTCAGGCCTCGAACCTGCCATTGGCGGCGTATCAGGTCAGCGGCGAGTACGCGATGATCAAGTTCGGCGCCCAGGCCGGGGCGATCGATGAAGATCGCGTGGTGCGCGAAAGCCTTGGCGCCATCAAGCGTGCGGGCGCGGATCTGATCTTCACTTACTTTGCGATGGATCTGGCACTGGCCGGGATCTAAGCCCAGCACAAATCCAGACTGTAGGAGTGAGCCTGCTCGCGATAGCGGTGTGTCAGACATGAATTTTCTCGACTGACACAACGCTATCG
>NZ_QETJ01000219.1:0-6692 GCF_003105095.1 Pseudomonas sp. NDM
GCTTTGTCAGTCACTGCTGTTGCGACTGATACACCGCTATCGCGAGCAGGCTCACTCCTACAGGGGGCGTGTGTATCAGAAGGTGATGTCGGCTGCGGGTTTGACGTCGATTCGCGCTACGGAGCTGGTGAGCTGGGCGAAGTCCTTGTTGTGTTGGGCAATGATGTCGTCGGCGCTCATGGTGCCGTTGTCGACTGTCGAATGCGCGTCTCCCGCAACCACGATGTCGTAGCCCAGCGTATGCGCACTGCGCACCGTGGCGTTGACGCAGTAGTCGGTTTGCAGGCCGCAGAGGATCAGCCGCTCGAAATCTTCGCTGGGCAGCAGCTTGCCGAGGTCGGTCTGATAGAAAGAATCCCCGGTGGTTTTGCGTACACGCAGGTCTTGCGGTGATGTCTCCAGCCCTTCGGCCAGTTGCCAACCTTCGGCTTGGTAAGCCAACGGGCTGTCCTTCTCCTCGTGTTGAATCAGCACTACCGGAACGCCGGCGTCCCGGGCGCGCTGGCTCAGATCATTGATCGTGGCGATCACGCGGTCGATCTCAAAACACTGATACTCACCAGCACACAGCGCCTGCTGGACGTCGATGATCAGTAATGCGGTGGTCATGTCGAGCCTTCCTTGATCAGTCCTTGAAGATGGGGCGGACTTGAGCCCGCCCCTTTTTACTCCGCTCAGTAACCCAATGACAAGCCGGTATTGCGCCGTGGATCGTTGGCGCCGTAGAAGCGGTTCTTGCCAACCGGTTTGCCATCCAGCGACGGCGCGCCAACCAGAATCGCGGCGATATGGTTGGGATCCTGCGGGCCGGCAAACTTGTGGCCCCAGCTTTCAAGGATCTTTCGCGTATCCGGGCTGGCTGCGAAGTCTTCGAGGTTGGTTTCTTCCGGCATCCACTGCTGATGGAAGCGCGGCGCGTCGACTGCTTCCTGCAGGCCCATGCCGTAGTCGATGACGTTGAGCATGGTCAGCAAGGTCGCAGTAATGATCCGGCTGCCGCCCGGCGTGCCAACCACCATGACCACTTTGCCGTCCTTGGTGACGATGGTCGGACTCATCGACGACAGGGGTGCCTTGCCCGGGGCAATGGCATTGGCTTCGCCCTGGACCAGCCCGTACATGTTCGGCACGCCGACCTTGGAGGTGAAGTCGTCCATTTCGTCGTTGAGGATCACCCCGGTCTTGCTCGCCATCACGCCCGCACCGAACCAGTCATTGAGGGTGTAAGTGACCGAGACAGCATTGCCCCACTTGTCGACGATCGAATAGTGCGTGGTATTGCTGCCTTCATGGGGCGCTACACCGGGCTTGAGTTCAGCCGATACGCCGGCCTTTTGCGGCTGGATGGCGTTGCGCAGTTTGGTCGCATAGTTCTTGTCCAGCAGGTGCTCGATCGGATTCTTCACGAAATCCGGATCGCCGAGGTAGCTGTTGCGATCGACGTACGCGTGGCGCATGGCTTCGATCTGGTAGTGCATGCCCTGAGCCGAATGGAAACCCAGATCCTTCATCGGATAGCCTTCGAGGATGTTCATGATCTGGCAGATCACCACCCCGCCGGAGCTTGGCGGCGGCGCCGAGACCACGTGGTAACCGCGATAATCACACTCCACCGGGGCCAGTTCGCGAGTCTTGTACTTGTCCAGATCAGCCTGGGTGATGATGCCCGTGTTGGCCTGGCTGGAGGTGACGATGGCATCGGCGACCCAGCCTTTGTAGAAGCCGTCGGCGCCCTTGTCGGAAATCGTCCGCAGGGTTTTCGCCAGATCCTTTTGCACCAGCTTCTGCCCGACCTGCATCGGCTCGCCGTTGCTGAGGAAAATCGAGCCGGAATCGCGCATGTCCTTCTTGAACACATCCGTCGCGTATTCGAGCAGTTCGACATCGCCCTGCTGCAGTTCAAAACCGTCTTCGGCCAGCTTGATCGCCGGGGCGATCATCTCCTTGCGCTGTTTGGTCCCGTATTTGCTCAGGGCCAGCTCCATGCCCGACACCGTGCCCGGTACGCCCACCGCCAAGTGACCGCGAGTACTCAGGTCCGGAATGACGTTACCTTCCTTGTCCAGATACATGTTCGCTGTCGCTGCCAGCGGAGCTTTCTCACGGAAATCGAGAAAGGTCTTGCGCCCGTCCGCCAGTTGAATGGTCATGAACCCGCCACCGCCAAGGTTGCCCGCAGCCGGGTAGACCACCGCCAGTGCATAGCCCACGGCCACGGCCGCATCCACGGCATTGCCGCCGTTTTTCAACACATCGACGCCAACGTGGGTCGCCAGATGTTGCGCGGTGACGACCATGCCGTTTTCCGCCGCAACCGGCGCCACCGATGCCGCGTTAGCCATGAGACAGCTGAGCGCCAGGGAAGTCGCAATGAGCGATCTGGCCAAAGGTTCGTACTTCATGAGTCGATCTCTTTTTTGTTTTTGGGGACTGCGCGAGACGCAGGGCAACGCTTCAGGAGCAACAAGCAGTATGGTCGGCTTTGCGTATTGCGCCTCCCCGTTCAGCCAGTATGCTGACCGCGTTATCGCCCCCGCTCCGGAGTCGCCGTCATGCCTTATACGTTCATCACCCTGCCCTCGCCGGTCGGCGCATTGAAGCTGGTCGCGAACGGCAGTCGACTCGCGGCCATCCTCTGGGAAAACGACAAACCGAACCGGGTGCGGCTTGGGCCGATGAGTGAAGAGCCGGACAATCCGATCCTCATGCTGACCGCTCGGCAACTCGATGAATACTTTGCCGGCACACGAAATCGCTTCGATCTGGAGCTGGAATTTGTCGGCAGTGAATTCCAGAAAAAAGTCTGGGCGGCACTGCTGACCATTCCCTTCGGCGAGACGCGCACCTACAGCCAGATTGCTGCGCAGATTGGCCATCCGGCAGCGGTTCGAGCGGTCGGCGCCGCCAACGGGCGCAATCCGATTTCCATTGTTGCGCCGTGTCATCGGGTGATCGGCGCTTCGGGGAAACTGACTGGCTTCGCCGGTGGGCTTGACGCTAAAGAGCGCTTGCTGACGCTTGAGGGTGGCCAGTGGGCGCAGATCGGTAAAACCGGCGATCTGTTTTAGCCATTCAAGAAAGATCAGAAGATCGCAACCTTCGGCGGCTCCTACATCAAAATGCGTTGAAGGCTGCGATGTTCATCAAGCGAACAAGTTGTTCATCGCTGCGTACTGCAACAACATGATGGTCTTGGCATCGCAGATGTCGCCGCGCTGGAATGCCGCCAGCGCCTCATCGAACCCCCACTCGAGCACTTCCAGTTCTTCGGTTTCTTCTTCCAGGCCGCCACCGTCGCTGACTTTGGACGCCGCGTCGTATTCGGCGATAAAGAAGTGCAGCTTCTCGGTCACCGAGCCGGGGCTCATATACGCCTCGAACACCTTCTTCACTTCATGCACTCGGTATCCGGTTTCCTCCTCGGCTTCGTCACGAATGCGTTGCTCGGGCGCGGCACCTTCGAGCAAACCCGCCGCCACCTCGATCAGCAAACCGTCATGGCCATTGACGAACACCGGCAAGCGGAACTGGCGGGTCAATACCACCGTGCGCTTTTCGCGGTTGAACAGCAGAATCGCCGCGCCGTTGCCCCGGTCGTAAACCTCGCGAGTCTGACGTTGCCACTCACCGTTGTTGCGGTGGTAATCGAAGGTGATTTTCTTCAGCAGATACCAGTCGTGGGACAACACTTGAGTGTCGACGATGTTGACCCGTTCGGCTGTGTTGGACATCGCGTCTGATCCTGTCTTCATGTGTGAACTGCCATGGTCGGACAAATGCGCCGACAACAAAAGCCCGGCAGCGCTACCGGGCTCGCTCAGCGTCCGCTGTTACTGGAAGTCGACGTCGAAGGCCTGATAGAAGGCGTTGCCGGTGTTGGCGACGATCCACATCAGCACAATGACGTGATGGCCCCTCTTGTGCGCCGGCAGCTTCACTTCATGATCGACCTTCGCCTTCAACTCACCGGCATGACTGTAATAAGGCACCTGCGGGTAGAAGTCTTCGAAGAAAGGCTGTGCTTCCAGTTGTGCACGCGTGATCCGTTGCTGAGGATCCCAGCCTTCCCGGGTGATCAACCAGCGATAACCACGGGTGGTGTGCGGCGCGGTGTAGGTCCAACTGACCTTGAGGATCTGGCCCGGATCGACATTGAGCAGCGGCCAGTTGAAGGAACGACCGAGCTTCTTGCTCATTTCGTCACTGGTGTAGTTCACACAATCGCGGGCATCGGTCTTGCCGCCGCTGAGAATGTAGCCGTCGGCTGGCGGCGCGACGCTGGCAGAGTCGGTTTCGAAAGGCGAAGGAAACGGTCCGGCCTCAATCGCCGGGAAGTTCTTGCCGCCTTCCATTTCATTGACCTGCCAGCCGCCGAGCAAGCCAAGGTCAATGGCGACAGCACCGCGACTGGCGGGTGAGATGACGCGACCGTGCTTCAGTTCGGTTTGTGGAATTGCCTGATTCATTTTTTTCACTCCGTTGATTTGAGAACTCTCCTTCCCGAGGAGAGGCCTTCAAGCTAACGGAGACGGTTTTTTTGTCCATTGGCGCTTTTGTCGCAGCGTGATCATGCAAAACCCAAAAAATCCGCAAACACTGGATTGATAACCAGTGATCGACGACGCATCGCACTCAACGTGTGGCTGAACGCCTACACGCTGAGTTGACGAAATCGCCCTTGGGCGATTCAAGACAGTTGCGCCTGGTACTCCTTTTCGTACTGTCCGGCGAGTTGCGTTTTCTGTTTATCGTCGAGCAGCTTGCCGGCCATCTGGAAGAATTTGTGCTCTTCTTCCTCAAGGTGGTGATGGACCTTGTCGGAAAGCTTCTTCGCCGTGGCCAGCCACGCTGGGCTGGACATCTCGGTCTCGTCGAGTTCTTCCATCATCTCGTCCATTTCATGGTGCTCGGAGATGGCGTGGCGGCTCAGATCAACGCCTTCGTCGATTGCCATCAGCGGGATGTAGAAGTGCCGCTCTTCGGCGGTTTCATGGGCTTGCAGTTCTGCTTTGAGCTGTTTGTAGGCCTCGACCCGCTCAGGGCTGTCGCCGCTTGTCGCGATCAGCGCCTTGGCGTAAGCGCGCTGGCGCTCGTGGCTTTCGCGCAGGGCTTCAAAAATATTCACGGGATTTCCTCATCAATCGCGCTCAGGGAAAGGCGCGATGAAGCCTAGACCGCAGCGCTCGTTTGACGGTTCCGCTGGTTTGATCGAAGGGCTTGGAGGCGCCTGCACGGACGCGGTAGGCTGGACGCTCCATTACACAAGGAAGTCATGCATGAATTTGCGTATCGAGTTGACGCAGAATCCTACCGAGGAACAGCGCCAGGCCATTCTTCAACCGCTGATTGAATACAACGACGCGAAAACCGGCATATCGAAAACAGAGCCGTTCGCCTTGATGGTCAAAGATGAGCATGGCGCGATACTGGGCGGCTTATACGGACGAGTGACTTTGCGCTGGATGTTCATCGATCTCCTGTCAGTACCGGAACAAGGGCGAGGACAGGGGATTGGCTCCCAATTGATGGCTCAGGCGCAAGCATTGGCCGAAGAGCAGAATTGCTACGGAATCTGGCTCGACACCTTCGACTTTCAGGCGCCGGAGTTTTACCAGAAACTGGGCTTCAGCCAGTTCGGTGAGATCGTTGACTATCCACCGGGACACAAGCGGCATTTCTTTCAGAAGCGCCTGATTGACTGATTGCGCCGTCGTCTTCGCGAGCACGCTCGCTCCCACATTGGAATGCATTTCAACTTGTGGGAGCGAGCCTGCTCGCGAAAGCGCCAGTCGCCTCGACACCCAATCAGAGGCAGGTCGCCATCGCCGCCATCCGCCGCATCGCGACAAAATCATCCTGCTGCGCGTAGTAGTTGAGGGTCGTACCGGAGGCTTCGGTGATCACATCGACGAACGACTCCGCCGAGCGGGTGTAGACCGTCGTGCCGCCGGACTTGCGCGGTTCCAGATAGGCCGCCGCGTCGACGCCGAATACCGCTTCGTCCTGCCAGGCGAATTGCACGCACTGGGCGACGTCTTTCTCCGGCTTGTCCGAGGTCAGGACCTTGTCAGGGCTCTTGGTACGAGCGTCGTTCATCACCGAGCCGGCGCACCCGGCCAACAGGGCCGCCGCCAGCGCTACCATCAGCATTCGCATTGCATTCGCTCATCGAGAAAAAAGCGGACTGTAGCACTGCAAGGCGGCAAATCGTTCTGCTTTACTGTTTTTAGGCGCGACATGCGCGAGCAACTGCGCCACCCTACGTCTTCAGCCACACAAGGAAATTACATGGCGCCTAGCGACCAGCGACATGAACACGCTCTGAAATTGTTTCTCGAAGCACGACCCGAACTGCGTGAAACCCTCGACCATCTCAACCCGCTGCTGGCTCAGGCGAAGGGCGAAACCCAGGCGCAGTATCGCGAAGAACGCCTGCATGAGGCGTTTGAAGAAGAGGCGGAAAGACAGGGGTTGTTCGCCTGGGAACTGACGTTGCAGTTGACCGCTGCTTCCCCGGAGGACTATCAGGCACAACGGCTCGAGGTGCATCGCGAGGTGGCGGAAATGGCGGGGTTGGACTGGATCGAGTATTGCGATCTTTACGGCATTACCCCGTAGCTTTCCTGTAGGAGTGAGCCTGCTCGCGATAGCGGTGTGTCAGCGAACGTTTTGTGGATGACACACCGCTATCG
>NZ_QETJ01000220.1:0-6673 GCF_003105095.1 Pseudomonas sp. NDM
AGATCGCAGCCTTCGGCAGCTCCTACAGAATGCAGGCCACCCCTTTGTAGGAGCTGCCGAAGGCTGCGATCCTTTGATCTTGCTCCACACTGCCCCAAGCGCTGGCGCCATAAAACCACCGTGCTAGAATGCCGCCCGCATTTGCGGGTCTTTCTACGGCTTGCCATAAAAAGCTGCCAGGCACACGCGGGGGCTTGCGCACGGTTGTGCGGGCACCTGAACCGATAACGGAACGCTGCGCACCAGGATTTATGAGACTCAAGCCTTTCCCCACCTTTTTTGCTCTGTTTTGCCTGCCCGGCCTCGCCGCCGCGGGGGAAAAAACCGTGTACGGCCTCAACGAATACGCTTCGCTTGACGGCATCAATCTCGAAGTCGCGGCCAAGCTCGACACCGGGGCGAAAACCGCCTCGCTGAGCGCCCGTGACATCAAACGCTTCAAACGCAACGGTGAATCCTGGGTACGTTTCTACCTGGCGATCGATGCCGCGCATTCGCACCCCATCGAACGGCCGCTCGCGCGGGTCAGCAAGATCAAGCGCCGCGCCGGCGACTACGACCCGGAAGAAGGCAAGCAGTACACCGCCCGTCCGGTGATCGAGCTGGATATCTGCATGGGCTCGGCATTGCGCAGCATCGAAGTGAACCTCACCGACCGAAGTGCGTTCCAATACGCGCTCTTGATCGGCTCCGAGGCGTTGAAACGCTTCGACGCGCTGGTCGACCCCAGTCTTAAATACGCTGCCGGCAAACCTGCCTGCACCATCGCCGCTCATACCGCCGAGTAATTTCCATGCGTTCTCTAACCTTCCACCTGAAAATCCTGATCGCCGTGCTGGTGCTGCTGGGCGTTTCGGTTACGGCCTATCAGATTTTCGTGCTCGGCATCCCGGTGACCGAAGACGCCACCGACGACCTGTGGAACATCGACGCCAAGGTCGAGTTCGTTGCCAGCACCAAGGATCCGGTGAAAATCCAGATGTTCGTGCCGCCGTTGAGCCGCGATTACGTCAGCCTCAACGAAAGCTTCATTTCCAATAACTACGGAGTCGCGGTGAACCGCGTCGACGGCAACCGCAAGGTGACCTGGTCGGCCCGGCGTGCCAAGGGCAACCAGACTCTGTATTACCGCCTGGTGTTGACCAAGCGCTACACCGCAGAAAAATCCAAGGTCAAAGGGCCGACCTTCCGCGACAGCATGGTCATCGAAGGCCCGGAAAAAATCGCCGCCGAAGCCCTGCTCGCGCCGATCCGCCAACACTCGGCCGACGTCGAAACCTTTATTGGCGAGGCGATCAAACGCGTCAACAACGTCAACGACGATAATGTGAAGTTGCTGCTGGCCGGCGATCCGTCGACCTCGCACAAAGCCAAAATTGTTGAATTGCTGTTGTCCATTGCCCACGTCCCGGTAGAGAAAGTCCACACCATCCGCCTCGTTGCCGATCAGCCACAAACACCCGAACTGTGGCTGCGCAGCTTCAACGGCAACGACTGGCTGTACTTCAACCCGGAAACCGGCGAGCAAGGCCTGCCGACCGATCGCTTGCTGTGGTGGACCGGTGACGAAAACCTGATCACCGTCGACGGCGGCAAGAAAGCCAACGTGACCTTCAGCCTCAACAACAGCGAGATGAACGCGATCCGTCTGGCCAAGCTGACCGACGAGAACACTGACGCCAACTTCCTCGATTACTCGCTGTACGGCTTGCCCCTGCAGACCCAGCAGACCTTCATGATCATGGTGATGATCCCGATCGGCGTGCTGGTGATCCTGATCCTGCGCAACCTGATCGGCCTGCAGACCCTGGGCACGTTCACCCCGGTGCTGATCGCCCTCGCCTTCCGCGAAACGCAACTGGGCTTCGGCATTCTGCTGTTCACGGTGATTACCGCGCTGGGCCTGTCATTGCGCTCTTATCTTGAGCATCTGAAACTGCAAATGCTGCCGCGCCTGTCGGTGGTACTGACGTTTGTCGTGGTGTTGATTGCGGCGATCAGTCTGTTCAGCCACAAACTTGGACTTGAGCGCGGTCTATCGGTGGCGCTGTTCCCGATGGTGATTCTGACCATGACCATCGAACGCCTGTCGATCACCTGGGAAGAACGCGGCGCCAACCACGCGCTGAAAGTCGCCATCGGTACGCTGTTCGCCGCCTCCCTGGCGCACCTGATCATGACCGTGCCGGAGCTGGTGTACTTCGTCTTCACCTTCCCGGCGATCCTACTGATTCTGGTCGGCTTCATGCTGGCGATGGGTCGCTATCGCGGCTACCGCCTGACCGAACTGGTGCGTTTCAAGGCTTTCCTGAAGAAGGCTGACGCCTGATGTTCGGTTTCTGGAAGACCTGGAAGGCCCTCGAAGCGCGCGGCATCATGGGTATCAACCGCCGAAACGCGGACTATGTGCTCAAGTACAACAAGCGCAGCCTGTACCCGATCGTCGATGACAAGATCCTCACCAAGGAACGCGCCATCGCCGCCGGCATTCACGTGCCGGAGCTGTACGGGGTGATCTCCACCGAGAAGGAAATCGACAAGCTCGACGAGATCATTGGCGGGCGCAGCGACTTCGTGATCAAACCGGCCCAGGGTGCAGGCGGCGACGGCATCATCGTCATCGCCGACCGGTTCGAAGGCCGTTATCGCACGGTGTCGGGCAAGATCCTCGCCCACGAAGAGCTGGAGCACCACATCTCGAGCATCCTCACCGGCCTGTACTCGCTGGGCGGCCACCGCGACCGCGCGCTGATCGAATACCGCGTGACCCCGGACCAGATCTTCAAAAGCATCAGCTACGAAGGCGTGCCGGACATCCGCATCATCGTGCTGATGGGTTACCCGGTGATGGCGATGTTGCGTCTGCCGACCCGCCAGTCCGGCGGCAAGGCCAACCTGCACCAGGGCGCCATCGGCGTCGGTGTGGATCTGGCGACCGGGCTTACGCTGCGCGGCACCTGGCTGAACAACATCATCACCAAACACCCCGACACCACCAACGCGGTGGACGGCGTGCAACTGCCCTACTGGGATGGTTTCATGAAACTCGCCGCCGGCTGCTATGAGCTGTGCGGGCTGGGTTACATCGGCGTGGACATGGTGCTCGATCAGGAAAAAGGCCCGCTGATTCTCGAACTGAATGCGCGGCCGGGGCTGAATATCCAGATTGCCAACGATTGCGGACTGACTTTGCGCACCCATGCGGTGGAAGCGCGACTGGAAGAGCTGAAGGCGCGTGGCGTGACGGAATCGGCTGAGGAGCGGGTGGCGTTTACTCAGGAGATGTTTGGGCATATTCCTGCCGTCGAGGGCTGACAAAGCTAAAAGTCAAAAGCCCCTCACCCTAACCCTCTCCCAGAGGGAGAGGGGACTGACCGAGGTGTCTAGGCGAGACACGCCGACCTGAGCGTCTTGAGTCGAACTCAGGCTTTGAAAAGCGTGAAGATCGGCTCCCTTTTGCGGAGTAACGAGCGGAACTCGGATCTTGAAAAGCAAGAAGATCGGCTCCCTTTCCCCCTCGCCCCCTTGGGGGAGAGGGCTGGGGTGAGGGGGAGGCTTTTGACTTTGATCTGGCAGCGCAGAGGACTACAATCCCCACCCCGCCTCAACGGCCGATCTGCCCCGCCCATGTTGACCTGTTCCGTACATCCGTTGCCCTACCGCGCCAATCCCGCCGACTATTTCGCGGCCATCCGCAACGCCCCCGGCGCCGTGCTGCTCGACAGCGGCCGGCCGAGCGCCGAACGCGGCCGTTATGACTTGCTCAGCGCCTGGCCGCTGGAACAATTGGCGGTATTGCCGGACGAAAGCGGTGCGCACTTTCTGCAGCGCTTGCGCGACAACCTCAGCCGTTTGGGTGAAGCACAACTGCCTGCCGGGTATGAATTGCCGTTCGCCGGCGGACTGATCGGTTATTTGAGCTACGACTTCGGCCGGCATCTGGAAAACCTGCCAAGCGAGGCGCTGGATGACCTGCAGTTACCCGATGCGCGTTTCGGCTTGTATGAATGGGCACTGATCAGCGATCACCAAGCGCAAACCAGCCAATTGGTCTTTCATCCATCGCTTGCTGACAGTGAACGGCAGCGACTGGTCATCCTGTTCACCCGGCCCACAGCTGAGGCGCTGACCCCGTTCAAACTCAACCAGCCAATGACGGCCGATCTCTCGGCTGACGATTACCGCCAGGCATTCGAGCGTATTCAGAATTACATCCAGGCTGGCGACTGCTATCAGGTCAATTTCGCGCAACGCTTCCGCGCGGAATGCCAGGGCGATCCTTGGCTGGCTTATTGCGCATTACGCCAGGCCTGCCCGACGCCGTTCTCCGGTTTCCAGAGCCTGCCCGACGGTGGCGCGGTGCTTAGCCTGTCACCAGAGCGCTTCGTCAGAGTCAGTCAGCGCCAGGTTGAAACCCGTCCGATCAAAGGCACCCGCCCCCGCGGCCTGACCCCAGCCGAAGACGCCGCCAACGCCGCCGAACTGTTGGCCAGCCCCAAGGATCGCGCGGAAAACCTGATGATCGTCGACCTGCTGCGCAACGACCTCGGGCGCACCTGCCGCATCGGCTCGGTGCGCGTGCCGGAGCTGTTCAGTCTGGAGAGCTATCCGAATGTGCATCACCTGGTCAGCAGTGTGACCGGTGAACTGGCGGCAGAGCGTGATGCGCTGGATCTGATCGCCGGCAGCTTCCCCGGCGGGTCGATCACCGGCGCACCAAAGATTCGGGCGATGCAGATCATCGACGAGCTGGAGCCGACCCGGCGCGGTTTGTATTGCGGATCGTTGCTGTACCTGGACGTGCGCGGTGAGATGGACAGCTCCATCGCCATTCGCAGTCTGTTGGTCAAGGATGGACAGGTGTGCTGCTGGGGCGGCGGCGGGATTGTCGCCGACTCGGACTGGCAGGCGGAGTATCAGGAGTCGATGACCAAAGTGCGGATCCTGCTCGATACCCTGCAAAACCTCTGAATGACACAACCCCTGTAGGAGCTGCTGAAGGCTGCGATCTTTTGATCTTTAAAAGCAGAGATCGCAGCCTTCGGCAGCTCCTGCAGGGATTGGTTTACAAGTTCAGGTCGCGGTTTGAAGCCTTGAGAAATTCCTGCTTCAGCTCTTCAAACGTATGCACCGCCGGGAACTGCGGGAACTCGCGAATCACGTTGTCCGGCGCGTGAAACAGAATCCCCGCATCCGCTTCGCCCAACATCGTCGTGTCGTTGTACGAATCGCCCGCCGCAATCACCCGGTAATACAGGCTCTTGAACGCCAGCACCGACTGACGCTTGGGATCTTTCTGACGCAACTGATAGCTGGTCACCCGCCCGGTTTCGTCAGTGATCAAGCGATGGCAAAGCAGAGTCGGGAAGCCCAGCTGGCGCATCAGCGGCTGCGAGAACTCATAAAAAGTGTCCGAGAGAATCACCACCTGGAAACGTTCGCGCAACCAATTGACGAACTCCACCGCGCCGTCCAGCGGTTTCAGCGTGGCGATCACTTCCTGAATGTCCGACAGCTTCAAGCCGTGCTCATCGAGGATGCGCAGGCGTTGCTTCATCAATACGTCGTAATCGGGAATGTCCCGGGTGGTGGCCTTGAGGGAGTCGATCCCGGTTTTTTCGGCGAAGGCGATCCAGATTTCCGGTACCAGTACCCCTTCAAGATCCAGGCAAGCAATTTCCACAGGACACTCCCGTTTGTAGTGATTATTGGGTCGAGCGAGGCCGAACTCTAGCCTTTGAACATCAGGCGCGCAACGCAGAGGACGCCCCGGGCGCGGCAGCTTTTTGTTACCATCGGCCCCCTATAGAGCGCCCGAGCGCCACTGACCTGTAGGAAGCCGCCCTGATGAGCCCAACGTTCGACGTCGTGGAACTCGCCACGACCTATGCCAACAAATCCGCGCAGGACATCCTCAAACTCGCCTTCGCCGAGTTCGGCGATGACTTGTGGATATCTTTCAGCGGCGCCGAAGACGTGGTGCTGGTGGACATGGCGTGGAAGCTGAACAAGAACGTCAAAGTGTTCAGCCTCGACACCGGTCGCCTGCATCCGGAGACCTACCGCTTCATTGAGCAGGTGCGCGAGCATTACCAGATCAACATCGAAATCGTCTCGCCGGACTACACGAAACTCGAACCGTTCGTGAAGGAAAAAGGCCTGTTCAGTTTCTACAAGGACGGCCATGGCGAATGCTGCGGCATCCGCAAGATCGAGCCGCTGCGGCGCAAGCTGTCCGACGTCAAGGCCTGGGCCACCGGCCAGCGCCGCGATCAGAGCCCGGGCACTCGCAGCGCTGTGGCGGTACTGGAAATCGACACGGCATTCTCGACACCGGAACGCACCCTGTACAAGTTCAACCCGCTGGCGCAGATGACCAGCGAAGAGATCTGGGGTTATATCCGCATGCTCGAACTGCCCTACAACAGCCTGCACGAGCGCGGTTTCATCAGCATCGGCTGCGAACCCTGCACCCGCCCGGTGCTGCCGAACCAGCACGAGCGCGAAGGCCGCTGGTGGTGGGAAGAAGCCACGCAGAAAGAATGCGGGCTGCATGCGGGGAATATCATCAGCAAGAGCAAGGTTTGATTTCCTGCTGAATAAAGTCCCCTTGTAGGAGTGAGCCTGCTCGCGATAGCGGTATATCAGTCGAAGAATTTATTGGCTGACGCAC
>NZ_QETJ01000221.1:0-6628 GCF_003105095.1 Pseudomonas sp. NDM
GCTATCGCGAGCAGGCTCACTCCTACAGGGGGATTTTTCTGTCGGGGAGAAATTTGCATGACCCAACACCACGCCGAACTGCTGATGTATCCGGCCCCCGAGCCCGTCCGCGTGGCCAATGAACAATGGCTGGCGCGCATCCTCGAACACCTCGGCCACAGCCGACTCGACGCGACAAAGCTGACGCTGCCCGAACTGTGGCTATCGCCGCATCTGCTGCTCACCCAGACCTGCGGCTATCCGCTGATGACAGCGCTGCGTGGCCGGGTCCGTTTCATTGGCCGGCCGCGCTATGAATTGCCTGAGGCCAGCGGCGGCCAGCATTGCAGCCTGATCGTTGGCCGCGCTGTTGATCCGCGCTATTCGCTTGGGGACTTTCGCCACAGCCGGGGCGTGATCAACAGCGAAGATTCCAACAGCGGGATGAACCTGCTGCGCCAGCGTCTGGCGCCGCTGCAGCTGGACGGCCGGTTTTTCGCCAGTGTCGGCATCAGTGGCGGCCACCGCGAGAGCCTGCGCTGGCTGCGGGAAAACCTCGCCGACCTGGCCGCGATCGACAGCGTCACGTTCGCTTATATCGCCCGCCATGCGCCCGAAGAGGTCAGCGGATTGCGCGTGGTTGCGCTCAGTGCGTTGAGTCCGACACTGCCATTCATCACGGCTGCCGGTGCCAGCGACGAGCAGGTCGAACGGCTGCTGCAAGTGATGAATCAGACGTTGCATGAATTGCCTGAGGTAGTGCAGACCTTGGGTTTGTCTGAAGTTCTGCCGGCAACTGAAAGTGACTATGAGATGCTGCTCGACTATCAGCGAGACGCTGAAGCTCGGGGCTACGGGCAACTTCGCTAACTCGAGCTAATTCCCAAAGTGAATATAAAAATAATATTTAAATATTATTAACGCATAAGGCGCCTTGTTACGATCGCGCCACCGGAACACCGGACATTCAGCGACCCTTGCCCAGGAGCCCCTATGTCCGGCGCCGATCAATTCCATCGCGACACCGTGGAACGCCTGTTCCGCGCGCATTATCGCTGGCTCTGTGATTACCTGCGTCGACACTCGCGCGACGTGGCCGGCGCTGAAGACATTGCCGGCGAAACCTTCGCCCAACTGCTCGAGGCCCCGTCGCTGACGGCGATTCGCGAACCTCGGGCCTTGCTGACGACGATCGCGCAGCGTGTGCTCTATCAGCACTGGCGCCGTGCGGATCTGCAGCGCCGCCATCTTCAGCAATCCGAACTCGATGTCGCGGCGTCGCCTGAACACCTCGCTCAGCTCTCGCAAACTCTCGATCGCCTCGATCGCAGCCTGCATCGCTTGCCTGCCAAGGTCCGTTCGACCTTTCTGCTCGCGCGTATCGATGGCCTGACCTACCCGCAAATCGCTGCCGAACTGGGCATCTCACAGCGTTCGGTGAGCGTGTACATGGCTCGTTCCCAAGCGCTGTGCGATCGCCACAGCGCCAACCAATTCCTGGAAGAAAAGAGGTCTGCATGACATCGATCAAAACCCTGCTCGGCCGCACGCTGCTGGCGCTGAGCCTGAGCGTCGGGGCTGTTTGCGCAGCCGAAAAAAGCGCACCGATTCACTTCGGCGACATCACGTGGGAGAGCGGCAGTTTCATCACCGAAGTGCTGCGCTTGATCGTGGAAAAAGGCTACGGCTATCCGACCGACACGTTGCCGGGCAGCACGGTCAGCCTGGAGGCGGCATTGGCGAAAAACGACATTCAGGTAATCGGCGAAGAGTGGGCCGGGCGCAGTCCGGCGTGGGTCAAGGCTGCCGCCGAGGGCAAGGTATTCGGCCTCGGCGACACGGTCAAAGGTGCCACCGAAGGCTGGTGGGTCCCGGAATATGTGATCAAGGGCGACCCGAAACGCGGAATCAAGGCGCTCGCGCCGGAACTGAAATCGGTCGCTGACCTGCCGCGCTACAAGGATGTGTTCCGGGACCCCGAAGACCCGGGCCGCGGGCGCTTTCTCAACAGCCCGACCGGCTGGACCTCGGAAATCGTCAACAGCCAGAAGCTCAAGGCGTATGGTCTGAGCGACAGCTTCGTCAACTTCCGCACCGGCTCCGGCGCGGCATTGGATGCCGAGGTGGCGTCGTCGATCAAGCGCGGCAAACCGGTGCTGTTCTATTACTGGTCGCCGACGCCGTTGCTCGGGCGTTTCAAACTGGTGAAGCTGGAAGAGCCACCGTTCGATGCCGAAGCGTGGAAAACCCTGGCCGATGCCAACAACCCGAATCCGCAGGGCACGCGCTCGATGCCGGCGAGCCTGGCGATTGGCGTGTCGGCGCCGTTCAAGGCGCAGTACCCGGAGCTGGTCGCGTTCTTTGAGAAAGTCGATCTGCCGATTGATCTGCTCAACCAGACATTGGCCGGCATGAGTGAAAAACGCCTGCAACCGCGAGCGGTGGCCGAGGCGTTTTTGCGTGATCAGCCGCAGGTCTGGACAGCTTGGGTGCCGGGGGAGGTGGCGGCCAAGGTCAGGGGAAGTTTGTAGTGTTTTCTGATGTTTTTGTGGTGCTGCAACTAACGCTATCGCGAGCAGGCTCACTCCTACAGGGGGGATCGATTCCCATGTGGGAGCGAGCTTGCTCGCGAAAGCGTCCGCTCAGGCAACATTTTTCCCGGCGCTGAACCGTTTCTTGTACAAAAAATGCCAGATACTGGCCGACTAGTGGCCTTGCGCCCGGCGTCAGGCTGGCTATCCTTGCAGGTAACTAACCATGTCGACCGTCATGCCATCCATGACAGCGGCACAGGGTTGGTCCGTGATTCATGCTGCCAGAGTGCGCGATCCAAGGCACCGACACTGAACCAACAAGGAGCGTCACCTACATGGAAGTTCTTCTACGCGTTAGGGCTGGCCCGCATGCGGGCTATCAAGAAAAGGATGTCTTGATCAGAGCGTCGCTGCACGACCCCTCCGATTGATCATCATTTATCACCTGACAACTTCCTCCCTTGGAGGAAGGCGTGTGCCTGTTCTGTGGAACGTAGTGGTGGATCTTGAAGGACCTGGACTTTCATCAAATCAAAGAACGCGCGGAAGGTGATACAACCATGTTCAACCTACATCGCAAGGCTGACCTGCGGGAAATCGAGCGCTTCAGCTGTGCGCTGACCGAGGCCAACGCGAAGATCGAAGCGATCAGCCGCTCGATGGCCATGATCGAGTTCACGCCCGAAGGCATCGTCCTCGACGCCAACGAGAACTTCTGCAAGACCATGGGTTACAGCGCCGATGAAGTGCGCGGCAAACACCATCGGATCTTCTGCGAAGAAAGCTTTTATCGCAGCGAGGACTACGCAAAGTTGTGGCGTGACCTGGCCCGTGGTGAACCCCTCAGTGGGACTTTTCTGCGTTTGAACAAAAGCGGGCGGGAGATCTGGCTCGAGGCCAGTTACATGCCGGTGTTCGGTCCCGACAAACAGGTCAGAAGTGTCATCAAGGTTGCGGCGGACATCACCGCACGCATTAACAAAGAGCATGAAGAAGAAGCCATGCTGGCGGCGATCGGCCGTTCCATGGCGGTGATCGAGTTCACCCCTGAAGGCCATGTCATCAGCGCCAACGACAACTTCCTGCAAACCATGCAGTACACGCACAACGAAATTGTCGGCCAGCACCACAGCCTGTTCTGTCACCGCGCCGAAGCCGAATCCGCACAGTACAAGGCATTCTGGGCTTCGCTCAATCGCGGCGAATATCACTCGCACCGTTTCGAGCGCAAGAACAAGTCCGGGCAGATGGTTTATCTGGAGGCCTCGTATAACCCGCTGTTCGACGCCAAGGGCCGCTTGTACAAAGTGGTCAAGTTCGCCAGCGACATCACCCGGCAGATGACCACGTTGCAAAATGCTGCGGAATCGGCCCACAGCACTTCGGTACAAAACGACGCCTGCGCGCAAAAAGGCTCACAGGTGGTGCAGCAGACCGTGCAGATCATTCAGGACATTTCCCGCGACCTGAATGAAGCCGCGGTGAGTATCGATGCAGTGAGCAAGCAGTCGGACATCATCGGCACCATCGTCCAGACCATTCGCGGGATTGCCGATCAGACAAACCTGCTGGCGCTCAATGCTGCCATCGAAGCGGCGCGTGCCGGGGAACATGGACGCGGTTTTGCAGTAGTGGCCGATGAGGTACGCAGCCTAGCCGCGCGAACCAGTCAGGCGACGCTGGAAATTGTCGACGTGGTGCGCAAGAACCATGACCTGTCGCTGAGTGCGGTGTCGAGCATGCAGTCGAGCCTGAGCCGCACCGGGCTGGGCGTGGAACTGGCCAACGAAGCGGGCGAGGTGATTCTGGAAATTCAGCAGGGCTCGCGGCATGTGGTGGATGCTATCAGTCAGTTCAATGAAACCCTGCAATTGAACTGACAGACCCTGCAACTGCCCCGACTGCAGGGTGGGGCAGTTTCACGCGGCTTGCTCGAGGCTTTTATTTATTGTCTCAAATTAAAGTTGCCGCGGACCTTCGCAGTTTTTGTCCCGTCTGGTGATTCCGCGGTGTACTCAAAACTGCCTTTTACAGTTTGGTTAACGACGTCGACCTCATCGATGGTGATCTTTCCGCCAGCGGACTGTGCAGTCCATGAACTTTTCTCCCATACCTTGGGAATGTAGTTACCACCACTTTGCCGTGATTCGAAAAGATAAGTAGTACCGGCCACGATGGCGGCATTGATATAAATATCCGCTCCGTGGGAGATGATGTCGTCCTTTACATTTCCAGCGATATATAGGCCTTTGGAGTCCAACCACAATACACGTCGTGTGATGGATAGACTTTCCTCTCCTTGGGCTTGCTCATCGGCATATATAGCGATGTGCCCGATGGCGTTCTTGGCTTTGTTCTTCAGTTCTTCAGACATAATTCCCTTCCTTGATGGTGACTGACAGAGAGCCAGCCATGCTGGTGCATGGCCCGTTCCATGGTTCTTCAGACAAGGCTCAGCGTCTACTGTCAGAAATTACAGGTGCGGTACCCTTTCAGACGGACGGTCTGGGGCCGATTGGCCCTGATGCTGTTCAGCAGAGGCTTATCGCTAACGGCGTTAGCGATGCGTAATTCCCCCACGCCAGCTAGTAGTGCGACGTACCGTTATGCTGTTGCTGAATCCGGCAGCGCCGACGCCGGCAAACCGAAGATCCGGTCAAACAGCCAGTTGAACACGAACGTGTAGCACGGGATGAAAATGATCAGCGCCAGATCCAGCACAAAGGCCTGCACCAGACTGATGTTCATCCACCAGGCAATCAGCGGAATCAGAAACACGATCAGCGTCAGTTGAAAACCGACGGCATGGGCGATGCGCCGTTTGACCGTGCGGGTGCGCGAGACCTGGCGGCTTTCCCAGCGCTCGAACAACGAGGTGTAAATGAAATTCCAGGTCACGGCGATGCTGGTGATGATCACCGCCAGTGGCCCGGTGCTGCCCGGCGATGTGCCCGACAGTAACGCCAGACCGAGGGCGGAGAAGGTCATGCCGATCACTTCGTAGAGCGATACGTAGACCAGTTTGCGTTTCACGCCTTGCATGCAGATTTGCCTCTTTCTTGCCGATTGTGGGCCAGCAGGGCTGGCGAAGGCGGCGAAAGATAGCTTCAATAGACCTGACAGAAAAAGTCGGTAGCTTTCAGTTTTATTGATAGGTGGGCAGGTTGAATTTCAATAGCGACAGTATTGAATTGTTTCTCGCGGTGATCGAGCGCGGCTCGTTTTCCGCGGCTGCGCGGCAGTTGGGCAAGGTGCCTTCGGCGGTGAGCATGGGCATTGCCAACCTTGAAGCCGAACTCGGTTACCCCTTGTTCGATCGCAGTCACCGTGAGCCGCAACCCACGGCGATGGCACAATCGCTGGTGCCGCACGCGCGACTGATCGCCGAACAGCTCAAGCAGTTGCAGGTGCACGCGGTGGAGTTGTCGCTGGGGCTGGAAAGCCGGTTGTCGATCGGCGTGGTCGCCGACCTTGACCGACGTCGCTTGCTGGCGGCGATCAAGGTGATTGCCGAGCGTCATCCGCTGCTCGACGTCGAAGTGCTGACCGCGCCCCAGGATGATGTGCTGGCGATGTTGCACAGTGGCCGGGTCAGCGTGTGCCTGGCCTTCGCCGGGTTGAGCGTAAATGCGCTGGAGCGGTTTCAGTTCGTCGGCAGCGAACGCATGATCGCCACGCTGGCGGCGGACAGTCCGTTGCTGCAGGGGCGGGATGTGTTTCTCGAAGATCTGGTGCAGGTGCGGCAGATCATCGTCGCCAGTCGCGACTTGCCGATCAGCGAGACGCGGCCGTTGGTGGCGGAATCCTACTGGCGCACGGATAACCTCGAAACGGCGATGGAGATGGTCGAGGCGGGATTGGGCTGGGGCAATTTTCCGCTGTCGGTGGTGCAGCCGTGGCTGGAGTCCGGACGCTTGAAACGGCTGAATTTTCGCAACATCGAAAATGGTCTGGTGCTGCCGGTGCACGCGGTATGGCTCAAGAGCCAGCCATTGCAGAAGGGCGCGCAGGCGTTGGTCGACCTGCTCAGCCATTGAGCCCAACACAAAACCCCTGTAGGAGCTGCCGAAGGCTGCGATCTTTTGATCTTGTTCTTGAAAGCAAAATCAAAAGAT
>NZ_QETJ01000222.1:0-6583 GCF_003105095.1 Pseudomonas sp. NDM
TCCTACATTTGGAATGCGTTCCCTTTGTAGGAGCTGCCGAAGGCTGCGATCTTTTGCTTTTACACCCCTGACTATGGGGCTTTTACGGTTAAATAGGATTTTTGCTCTAAAATGACCGCTGGCAAGTCTTGAGTCATAAATATGACTGTAGGGCCCACGTTTGGCTCTGGTCGACCCTCGGCAAAGCTGCTACTCTCGGCGCGCTTTGTGACTTCTCGGCCTGGAAAACGCCGGATTCACCAATACAAAACACACACCAATAATAATCGCATCAAATGCGGTGAAGAATTCGCGTTGCTGAGGAGTGGGCTTCCATGATCGAAGACTTTTGGAAGGATAAGTACCCGGCGGGAATCGCAGCCGAGATCAATCCAGACGAGTATCCGAACATTCAGGCAGTGTTGAAGCAATCCTGCCAACGCTTCGCCAACAAACCGGCTTTCAGCAACCTGGGCAAGACAATCACCTACGGTGAACTGTACGAACTGTCCGGTGCCTTTGCCGCATATCTGCAACAGCATACCGACTTGCAGCCCGGTGATCGAATCGCCGTGCAACTGCCCAACGTCCTGCAATACCCGGTCGCGGTCTTCGGTGCCATTCGCGCCGGGTTGATCGTGGTCAATACCAACCCGCTGTACACCGCGCGGGAAATGGAACACCAATTCAACGACTCCGGTGCCAAAGCGCTGGTGTGCCTGGCGAACATGGCGCACCTGGCCGAAGCCGTGGTGCCGAAGACCGGCGTCAAGCACATCATCGTCACCGAAGTCGCCGACCTGCTGCCGCCGATCAAGCGCCTGCTGATCAACAGCGTCATCAAGTACGTGAAGAAAATGGTCCCGGCCTATCACCTGCCCAAAGCCATCAGGTTCAACGACGTGCTGAGCAAGGGCCACGGTCAGCCAGTGGCCGAAGCCAACCCGGACAGCGGCGATGTCGCGGTGCTGCAATACACCGGCGGCACCACCGGCGTGGCCAAGGGCGCGATGCTCACCCACCGCAACCTGGTCGCCAACATGCTGCAATGCAAGGCGCTGATGGGCTCCAACCTCAACGAAGGCTGCGAGATCCTGATCACGCCGCTGCCGCTGTACCACATCTATGCGTTCACTTTTCACTGTATGGCGATGATGCTGATCGGCAACCACAACATCCTGATCAGCAACCCGCGCGACCTGCCGGCGATGGTCAAGGAGCTGTCGAAGTGGAAGTTCAGCGGTTTCGTCGGTCTGAACACGCTGTTCGTGGCGCTGTGCAATAACGAAGGTTTCCGCAAGCTGGATTTCTCCGCGCTGAAAGTCACCCTGTCCGGCGGCATGGCCCTGCAATTGGCCGCGGCCGAGCGCTGGAAAGCCGTGACCGGTTGCGCCATCTGCGAAGGCTACGGCATGACCGAAACCAGCCCGGTGGCCACGGTCAACCCGATCCAGCACATCCAGATCGGCACGATCGGCATTCCGGTGCCGTCGACCCTGTGCAAGGTCATCGACGATGCCGGTGTCGAGCAGCCGCTGGGCGAAATCGGCGAGCTGTGCGTCAAGGGCCCGCAAGTCATGAAGGGCTACTGGCAGCGTCAGGAAGCCACCGATGAAATGCTCGACAGCGATGGCTGGCTGAAAACCGGTGACATCGCGCTGATCCAGCCGGACGGCTACATGCGCATTGTCGATCGCAAGAAGGACATGATTCTGGTGTCCGGTTTCAACGTTTATCCGAACGAACTGGAAGACGTGCTGGCGACTTTGCCGGGCGTCCTGCAATGCGCGGCGATTGGCGTACCGGACGAGAAATCGGGTGAGGCGATCAAGATTTTCATTGTCGCCAAACCGGGTGTGACCCTGACCAAAGAACAGGTCATGGACCACATGCGCGCCAACGTCACCGGCTACAAAGTGCCGCGTTCGGTGGAATTCCGCGATGCGTTGCCGACCACCAACGTCGGCAAGATCCTGCGCCGCGAGTTGCGTGATGAAGAGCTGAAGAAGCTCAAGGCCACGTCTGCCGCGTAAATAAAAAGCCCCGCAGATGCGGGGCTTTTTGTTGGTGCAGAGCAGGGCTTTGATCATGCGGTGAAGCGGCCCCTCACCCGAGCCCTCTCCCGAGGGAGAGGGAGCCGATCGAGATGTCTGGCGTTGAGCATCAACCTGAAAAACCGAGTCGATTATGGATTCAGTAAGCTCGATCAGGTCGGCGTATCTCTTGAATATCCCCCATTCGGTCCCCTCTCCCTCTGGGAGAGGGCTAGGGTGAGGGGAAGGGCTGACGCCACAAATCCTACTGACGAAACGGCGCAAAATTCACGTTGGTCCCCGCCGGACGCATGTCCTGCAGATACGAATCCTTGTCCGCACTCAGCTCCAGGCTCAGCGCCGCCTTGCGCTTGCCTTCATTGCGAATCACCAGCCCTTCGAGCTTCTCGCGCAGGAATACCGTCGGCACTTTCAGGTGCAGCAACTCATCGGTGGCCGGGGTGTGCAGCAGCAAGTGAATCCACTCGTACTGACCGATCGCCAGACGCGACACCGGCAGGTCGAACCACCAGATGTTGCGGTTGCGGTTCAGTTCGGCGAAGTGGCAGTTGTTGGTGCCGAGCACGGCGCCGCCCAGTTGCTGGTTGCGACGGGCGATGGCCTGGGTTTTATTGAGCTTCATGACATTCCTGCGAATCGGTGTGCGGGGCGCAACGCCCATAGGCTGAGCATTCTCGGGGCAACGCCGGCAAACATAAAGCGCAACCTGCGCATCGCGACGAAATCCCCGCAAAAATAAATGAAACTCGGCGCAAAGCGCACCGGTCAATCGTTACGTAATGACTTTTCTTCCCTATATGCATCACGGAGAAACACCATGAGTAGCACAGGCGATAAAGTAAAAGGCATGGCCAACGAAGCTGTCGGTAACGTCAAACAGGGCGTCGGCAAGGCCACTGACAACGAAAAACTGCGCGCGGAAGGCAAGGTTCAAGAGAAAAAAGGCGAAGCCCAGCAAGCGGTCGGCAACGCCAAGGACGCTGTGAAAAAAGGCGTCGACAAGGCGTAAGCGAGCCTTGAACGAATCACACGAGCGGCCATCCAAAGATGGCCGTTTTTGTATCAGAACCCTGCGGTCATCCGCCGAAGGATCGCCAAACAGGCTACCTTGAGGTAAAAAACGGCCCCTGAGTCGCCACGACTTCAACCTTTTGCGGCGCAAGGAGACGCGAATGATATTTCCGGACATGAAAGGTCTGCCCCTGCACCGGGTGATGGTGCGCACGGTCACTGAGTTCGTCGATGACGAAATGTCGACCTACGCCTCGGCACTGGCCTACCAGATGCTGTTCTCGCTGTTTCCCTTCATTCTCTTCCTGATTGCCCTGATCGGTTTCCTCCATCTGCCGGACTTCTTCTCCTGGCTGCGCCTGCAATCCGAACTGGTCCTGCCGCCGCAGGCGCTGGAGCAGGTCAACCCGGTGATCGACCAGTTGCAGCAATCCAAGGGTGGTCTGCTTTCAATCGGTATCGTGATCGCCCTGTACACCGCGTCGGCCGGCGTGCGCCTGATGATGAGCGCGATGAACGCCGCTTACGACGTGGTCGAAGGCCGGCCGGTCTGGAAGCGTTTTCCCCTGTCGATCGTCTACACCGTCGGCATTGCCGGCATGCTGCTGATCGCCGCGGCGCTGATGGTGCTCGGGCCGCAGGTGATGGGCTGGATCGCCGCACAAGTGGGGCTGGAAGACTTCATCGTCACGGTGTGGACCATCGCGCGCTGGCCGGTGATCGTGATTCTGATGATGGTCGCGGTGGCACTGATCTACTACGTGATGCCCGACGTCAAACAGGACTTCCGCTTCATCACACCCGGTTCGGTGCTGGCGGTGGTGGTGTGGATCCTCGCCTCGCTGGGTTTTGCCTTCTACGTGAAAACCTTCGCCAACTACAACGCGATGTATGGCAGCATCGGGGCGATCATCGTGCTCTTGCTGTATTTCTATATTTCCGCGGCGGTGTTGTTGCTCGGCGCGGAAATGAATGCGGTGATCGAGCACATGTCCGCCGAAGGCAAGGACAAGGGCGAGAAAGCCCCTGGCGAGCCCGACGAATCCAGCAAACAACACGTCTCGGGCCTGGGCCGCGATCATTCGCTCAAGCCGGACACCGATGAAGCGCGACCATGATTCGTGAAATTCTGAAAATGGGCGACGAGCGCCTGCTGCGCATCGCCCCGCCGGTACCGCCGGAGATGTTCAACAGCGCCGAGCTGTGGCAATTGATCGACGACATGTTCCAGACCATGGAAAGCGTCGGCGGCGTGGGTCTGGCGGCTCCGCAGATCGGCGTCGATCTGCAACTGGTGATCTTCGGCTTCGAGCACAGCGAGCGTTACCCGGACGCCGAGGCTGTGCCGCAGACGATCCTGATCAATCCGCTGATCACGCCTTTGAATCCGCTGATGGAAGAGGGTTTTGAAGGCTGCTTGTCGGTACCTGGCCTGCGCGGCGCGGTGGATCGCTATCAGCAGATTCGCTACGAGGGCTTCGATCCCAAGGGCGAGCCGATCGTGCGAGTGGCCTCGGGGTTTCATGCAAGAGTGGTGCAGCATGAATGCGATCACCTGATCGGCCGGCTGTATCCGTCGCGGATTACCGATTTCAGCAAGTTCGGCTTTACCGAAGTGCTGTTCCCGGATCTTGATCCCATGGCCGACGACTGATCCAGACTCACCACAATTCCCTGTAGGAGTGAGCCTGCTCGCGATAGCGGTCTGTCATTGACGAATCCGGTGACTGATAGATCGCTATCGCGAGCAGGCTCACTCCTACAAGGGAACTGCGTCAGTCTGGAGGGCTGAGCCCCATCGCAATCATCGGCTTGCTCCGCGCATACCGGCTCAACCGTTCGGCCATCGCCTGCGGCAGCGCCGGATCAACGCTGAACCCGCGCCGCTCATAAAACCCGCGCAGATCCGGATGACAGAACAGCCACACCGGCCCGTCCACTTGAGCAACCGCCGCCGCAATCAACTGCCCGGCAATTCCCTGTTCCCGACACCCCGGATCGACAAACAACCCTGTCAGCCAGTGGCCGCCCGATACCTGCCGCAGGCACAGCGCCGCCACGATCTCGCCGCGCCGCGCGACCCACAGTTGCGCCTCGCGCACGGCCTTCATCGAGGACTGGTGGCTGCGGTAGAACTTGTTCATCAGCGGCCACAACGGTTCGTCGAGCTGGCTGTAGTGGATGTTGGGCATGGTTCGGACTGTCGGTTCGAAAAGCGCCGATTATAAAAGAACGCGCGGCTCGGGATAGGTGTATACCTGATCTCACATCCCTGTGAGTGGAGTACCGATCATGTCCAAAGGTATGGATTCAAAGAAAGCCGCGAAGAAGAAGCCGGCCAAGACCGCGATTGAAAAACGCGCAGAAAAGAAAGCCAAGAAAGTCGACATCTTCGGCCATTGAGCAAACCCTTTGGAAGCCCGTCTCTCGGGCTTCCACGCCATCTGAAAAATAATCTGCAAGATTGCACCGCCTCGTTGCACAGAAGGGGACGATTCCCGTTCCGAGCAACGCCATGGCTTTTTATTTCGACGCCCGACATCGCCAGCAAATCGAAACCCTGGGCCAACGCTTTACCGCCCGCAGCGAATGGCCGACCTGGCTGTTGCTGATCGGTGTGTACGCCGGCTGGTTCGCCATCCTCCTCAACAGCGCTTGGCTGGGGCGCGGCTTGAGTACGTTGCTGCTGATCCCGCTGCTGGTGTTGTGGTTGTCGCTGCAGCATGAGCTGCTTCACGGCCATCCGACCCGCTCGACCTTCATCAATAAAATCCTCGGCTACGCGCCGTTTGCCGTGTGGTATCCGTACACGCTGTATCGCGACAGCCATTTGCGTCATCACCGCGAGGAAGACTTGACGGTGCCGGGCGTCGATCCGGAAAGTCGTTATCTGACCTCGGCGAGCTGGCGGGACGGCTCGGTGTTCGAGCGCAGCGTGCATTGGCTGAACAAAACGGTGCTCGGACGCTTCGTGATTGGCGCGCCGCTGGCGTTGACGGCGTTAGCGCGCGAAGAGCAGCAGCGCTTGCGAAACGCTGATCCGCAAGCCTGGCTGATGTGGCTGAGCCACGGCGTGGTTACTCTATTGATGCTGGGTTTCATTGCCCGCTACAGCATTTTGCCGGTGTGGCATTACCTGTTGCTGATCAGCATACCGGCGCTGTCGATCGCGATGATCCGTTCGTTTCACGAGCATCGACCGCATGCCCAGGCCGAGCAACGCACCGTGCTCAACGAGGCTGGCTGGCCGTGGCGCTGGCTGTTTCTCAACCTGAATTTTCATCTGGTGCATCACGACCTGCCGGGGCTGGCGTGGTACGACTTGCCCAAGGTCTACCGGCTGCACCGCGAGCAGTGGATTGCGCGCAGTGGCGGGTTTGTCGTGCGGGGGTATGGGGAGTTGTGGCGACAATATGGCTTCAAACCGATTGATAGCCCGGAGCATCCGTTTCACTGATCCAGAAACACCACAATCCCCTGCAGGAGTGAGCCTGCTCGCGATAGCGTCGTATCAGTCACTGAGTTTGTCACTGACATAC
>NZ_QETJ01000223.1:0-6560 GCF_003105095.1 Pseudomonas sp. NDM
TTTGTGGTGACCTTTGGGGGTTGCCCTCCCCTGCGGCCATCTGTCGCATTAATTTGAATTAAAAGTCTGATTGTCATTTTTCCTGCTGTATCCTGCGCAGGCTTTGTAAAGCTGCGGAGCACCTGATCTATCAACAGACTTAGCGAGGAGCGCAACCATGCACGAGATCCCCAATCTCCCCTTCCCGAGCCTGCACGTACCTGAGCAGACGACCCCGCAACACGCCGGCGCTGAAAAGCCCGAGCCGCAAGAAGCCGCTGACAGCCGCAAAGCCGACAGCGAAGAGTAAGACCCGCCGTACAGACCGTGTGGAAAGCGCTAACATGCGCTTTCCACACTGCCTGAAACCCGAGCCCGCCATGACCGACGAATTCTCCGAAAGCCAAGCTGCCGTACTGATCGGCGCCACTGAGAAAATGATCGAGATCTGGAATCGCCTCTCGCCCGAGAAGCAAGCTGCCCTGCTCGAGCGTTTCGGCAGCGAAGAGAACGCCCTCGCCGCCCTCGTCACCACGCAACTGGTCGCCCCGGCAAAATCCTGAAAGCGCCGCCCGGCAAATAGTTTTACTTTTCCCCGCCCCTGAACGGTTCACGCCGGTATCATGAGCAGCCTATCCAATCTGCTGCTCCCGTGGATCGTTACCCATGTCGTCTATATCCGAGCCCCAGCGCCCGCTGGCGGTTACGCTGCAAGTGGTTTCCATCGTCCTCTTCACCTTCATCGGTTACCTGAACATCGGCATCCCGCTCGCCGTGTTGCCGGGTTACGTTCACAGTGACCTCGGTTTCGGCGCGGTGATCGCCGGGCTGGTGATCAGCGTGCAATACCTCGCCACCCTGCTCAGCCGCCCGTACGCCGGCAAGATCATCGACAACCAGGGCAGCAAACGCGCAGTGATGATTGGCCTCGCGGGTTGCGGCTTGAGCGGTGTGTTCATGCTGATTTCCGCGTGGACGCCGAACCTGCCGCTGCTCAGTCTGATCAGCCTGTTAATTGGCCGTCTGGTGCTGGGCAGCGCCGAGAGTCTGGTCGGTTCCGGTTCGATTGGCTGGGGCATCGGTCGCGTCGGCGCGGCGAATACCGCGAAAGTGATTTCCTGGAACGGCATCGCCAGTTACGGCGCTCTGGCGATCGGCGCGCCATTCGGCGTGTGGCTGGTGAGCCGCCTGGGTTTGTGGAGCATGGGCGTGAGCATCATCCTCCTCGCCTTGCTCGGTCTGGCGCTGGCATGGCCGAAGACCGCGGCGCCGATTGTCGCTGGTGAGCGTTTGCCGTTCATGCATGTGCTGGGCAAAGTCTTCCCTCACGGCTGCGGACTGGCGCTGGGCTCGATCGGCTTCGGCACCATCGCCACCTTCATCACCCTGTACTACGCGACCCAGCATTGGGATAACGCGGTGCTGTGCCTGAGCCTGTTCGGCGCCAGCTTCATCGGCGCGCGGCTGCTGTTCGGCAACCTGATCAACCGCCTCGGCGGTTTCCGCGTAGCGATCGCCTGCCTGTCGGTGGAAACGTTGGGGTTGTTGCTGCTCTGGATCGCGCCGGATGCGCACTGGGCCCTGGCCGGTGCGGCGCTCAGCGGCTTTGGCTTCTCGCTGGTGTTCCCGGCGCTGGGCGTCGAAGCGGTGAATCTGGTGCCGGCCTCCAGCCGTGGTGCGGCGGTCGGTGCCTATTCACTATTCATCGACTTGTCGCTGGGGATCACCGGGCCATTGGCCGGGGCGATTGCCGCCGGGTTCGGCTTTGCTTCGATCTTCCTGTTTGCCGCATTTGCGGCGTTGAGCGGATTGACATTGAGTGCATATCTTTATGTGGAGACACAAAAAACTCGATCGTACTCGCCTGAAAGTGAGGACAGCCCGTTACACCAAATCAGTAAGGCAGCTAGACATAAACATCCTCAATGAATTATAAATCACAGTTCCCCAAGCATGCATTTTCATGATTTTGACGGTTTCAGGTAAAAGCTGTTTGACCACGATTTTATAGCTTGCAAGCTTTCAAAAAAATGCGGCCCGAGAAAATGGACACCTAGATTTTTCAAGGACTTAAATATGACTGGCGCAGAAGTTTACGAAATATTAGTTAATCGCGGTATAGCCCAGCTCTACCACGCCAACAGCGTTAGGACGAGTATTAGCATGCTGAAGCTGCAAGGTATCGCTTCCAGGCAGCTAGTCGCTCAAAAACAACTTCCACAATCCATTCAATTTTCTGACGATGCAGATAAACGGGTGGGCGTGTGGAATGATATTTTTTTTGACACTGTCGATATCCATTCTCGAGCGTCAAATCGAAATAAGTACGGCCCAGTAGCCTTTGTGATGGACATCGCATTCTTAAAAAGCCTCCCAGCAGACTCGCAAGTACTGGTAACTCGTCTCAACCCCTCGAAGTGGGAGGAGGCGCCAAATGTACAAAGATATTTTTCCAACACCAAGGAGCTTTCGGCAGGTCTTGAAGTCGGTAATTTCGATCAAATGATAACTATTAGAACACGTGGAGGACTGGTACCATTTGGCAATTTTCTGAGATCACTAATTTTAGATGAACCTCGATTAACTGCAGGCATAGGTCCGGAATTTCAATCTGCATCTACCGCGTTAGCTAGTGCAGCCAGTACCAACAACTTTCCATTATCTATTCAACGGCGCACCTGTTTTTCCTGCAAATGCCTAAAAAGCTACGCAGAAAAGGAATCAAGAATCCCATTTTTTTACAGCAAAACATGACACAGCTAAAGGCAAAAGCACTTCCCCTCCCTAGTAGATCACTACTAAGATCCTTGCTACAGAAGTGCGTTCGGCGCGGCTATGGAGAGCTAGCAAAACATGTGGCTTATACACTTGGAAGCTACGGAGACTCTTTATGGTTGCGCTCTCGAACTGGTGTAATAGTATTCGAAGAGTGCTGGCAAGCGGCGCACATGCTACAGTCAGAGCCTACAATTGTTCTGCTAGAAAAGGTAGCTTCATTCGTAAAGAATAAAGACGCGGCAGGACTAGGTTCGTTAGGATATGCCGTTTCCACAGGCGATATGTCACCTATTGAAAAACATCCAGAACCTTTACCTATTAAAATTATCGCCGCAGGCCTGGAAAGACCGGAGAGCTTTTTTAAATGGGCTCGCGAAAGGTGTAAAAATGAAATACAAGAAAGCGTAGTAAACAACGCTGCGGCCTTGTATCCAAAAGCCACTTGGCACTGGGACAAAGCGTTCATAATTGCAGGCGCATATTTATCAACCCATCCAAGTACCCCTGACACATCCATATCAAAAACAATCTATACAGACCCCTTTCCTTTTTGGGTCGCAGTAGACAAACATACCCCTCAAGGAAAACGAGCACTTCGAAATGCAGCTATGAAATTGAATATTAAAGAACATCATCTCCAGTGGATGAGCTTTTATTTCGAAAGTTCAACGACCAATCAAATCCAAGCCTCTCCTTGGTGGGAAACTGAGGTCAGCTGGAGATTCGCAAGACTAGGATTGGAAATATCAGAGGCAAAAAAAATATGGGCCGACATATCACAACAGATAGCCGCCTCAGTAAAAAATGAAAGCGAGGAAATACAAAACATTCTATTCAGCACCGAAAAACCAAAGCTTCTTTAGAAAATACGACACTTACCTCAATAACACTAAGCATCAGAACTCGATATTTAATTGCCTTGCATATCTAAACAACTCTGACTGCCCCATCCGCTGATGACGCATAAGCAAATTAAAGTAATCTAAGAATATACCTCGACTCTCACGCCACTGGAAGTTACAGAGTATGAATTCTGCCAGCTGGTTAGATACGCAAAACTCCTTCTCTAAAGCCAAATAGATAGCCTTTGCAGCCATTCTCTCAGGGCATGGATTGTGAACAAGATTTATATCAAGCACTCTTTCCTTAATTGAATAGCTGTAAAACTCAGGCGCATAAACCATCTTATCTTTAAAGCTAAAAATTGCCGCATCAACTGTAAAAAATGTAGTTTTACATAAATCCTCAATGCAGCTAGCAGCCACATACCCCTCACGAACGGCCCAAGTATCCTGCAATGACCAAATATCATAATCTCGACCAAGATGACGAAATCTGTAACCGCCAAACCGATTTCTAACAGGCGAGTAGGCTTTGATAATTGAAAATATCTGATCAGATGTTGCAGTTGAAACTAAATCTATATCAGATTGAAAGTCCTCGGGCTTGCCAATTGTCAGATCGCGAATCATGCCGCCAAAAATTGCAAGATCAGAAATTTCATCCTTGAGAACTCTTAGCGGATGGGAAACAGCCATACTTTGACCAAGATAACTTACAACTTTACTTGCAGCTGATGTACTTTTCATCACTATGCACTCACGCGGCAACCTTAAAGGAACGCAACTCTTCAAGTAAATTTATTGCATATGAATCTGTCATACCGGAAATCATATCCGTCAACAACAGGCATTGACGATAACGAAGTGGTAGCGATCGCATCTCATCTGAGGGATTATCATATACACGTCGATAGTTTTCCGATATCCGCGTATACACGTACCTATTATATGGGTGAATAGGATTTTTTATATCTTCATCTGGATTGGTCTCAACGATTGCAGACCAAAATATATCCATAAGCCCTCTGATCGTATTAAAACCTACAAGCTCAACCTCGAGAACAGATCGATGTCTAAAGGTGTGGATCGTCGAGAACTGACCAAGCTCCTCACGCAGAGCATGAGCTGATGACAATTCTAATAGTGACTTAGCCTGTTCCCCCGACACAAAACTGTCCTGATTCTTAACAAATGCATCAATAGCAGATGTAATCATTTCACCGATTGCAAAAACTCGAAATCTTTGCATAGACACATCATTTAGCTCTGCTGGAGACAATCCCGACAGTCTATAGTCAGCATGTTTCGACTTGGCATTTTCGACTAAACGCCCTATAACCTCGTCGCCCTTATTATGATGCTCTAGATACGCGACCAAATCAGAAAAAGATGCCAATCCTTTTTTAACAGCATCCTCAATATCTAATACAGCATAAGCAATATCATCACAGGCTTCCATAATATAGGTAACGGGATGTCTTCGCCCAACCCCCAAACCTACACTCTCCAACACCTGCCTCGCTATTTTTTCTTCAGAAAAGAAGTATCCGTGTTTTTTCGTGCAAATACTTCCCTTGCTTACGCCATTAGACGCAATCGGATACTTCATCATCGCCGCAAGTGTAGCGTAAGTCAGATCCAACCCATAATCATCATTTAACAACTGAAGCCGCGTGACGAGACGAAAGGTTTGTGCATTCCCCTCAAACTTCAAAAAATCTTGATACTGACGCTGCGAGAGTACGCTAAAGTCTTTACCAGCTACGAGATCTTTATTACTGACGAACCAACTTTGAATAGCCGATTCGCCTTGATGACCGAAAGGAGGATTTCCCAAATCATGGACCAAACCGATAGCTGCTAATAGCGCTGGAATATCGCGCAACGAATTATGTGCCCCCTCTGCAATCGAAAACGAATGAACCAAAGTCGTTCCAAAACTTCTCGCTAAATTTGAGACCTCATGCGAATGAGTCAACCGATTACGCACACTATCATTCTTATCTAAAGGAAAAACCTGAGTCTTATCCGCCATTCTTCGAACAGGAGTACAAAAAAGGATTCGATCATAATCACGTTCGATTTCGGTGCGGAACTCTTTCTTGGAATCCAGGTTATTCGCATCGATCTCCTCGCGGCCCTTTTTACGTCGATCAGAATTAAGCAAAACATTCCAAGTCTGTTGCTCCAACTGCATATTTTTTCTTCCTTGTAAAAAATGAGGGAAGGATGGTCGATGATCATTCTAGCCCAAGATGTATAGCGATTGCAGCTAGCTTACTAATGGTTTGGTCAACGAAACTGAGCTTTCACTTCAGCGCTTTTAATTAGCATGAATCGTGCCCTTCAAGGCCACATCTGAGAAGAAAATCACGATTTTAACTGTGAATAATGCCCCCAGTGGCAACCTAAAAATCCACTTTGCCGCGTCCGGCCTTGATGCTGCCGCGCTTGGTTTTCGACTCCAGCCGACGCTTCTTCGAACCGAGGGTCGGCTTGGTCGGGCGGCGTTTCTTTTCGACTTTGGTGGCGCTGAGAATCAGCTCGACCAGCCGCTCCAGCGCATCGGCGCGGTTGGCTTCTTGGGTGCGATATTGCTGCGCCTTGATGATCAGCACGCCGTCGCTGGTGATGCGACTGTCGCGCAGTGCGAGCAGGCGTTCCTTGTAGAACTCCGGCAAGGACGAATTGGGAATGTCGAAGCGCAGGTGCATGGCGCTGGAAACCTTGTTGACGTTCTGCCCACCGGCGCCTTGCGCGCGGCTGGCGGTCAACTCGATCTCGGCATCCGGCAGATGCACATTGTTGGAAATCACCAGCATGGAAAAGCGTCCGTAATCAGAGCGTGCAGGATAACCTGAAAATCATCGCAATCCTGCTGGAGACCCCCTGTAGGAGTGAGCCTGCTCGCGATAGCGGGGTGTCAGCCGACAAATATGTTCCTGACATTCCGCTATCGCG
>NZ_QETJ01000224.1:0-6525 GCF_003105095.1 Pseudomonas sp. NDM
TCCCACAGGGGATTGCGTACGACCATAAGTCACCTGTGGGAGCGAGCCTGCTCGCGAAGACAATCCAGAGGGCGAAGCAGGAACAACTGCCTCACCCCGTCTGGATCAGAAGAACCCCAACGGATTGATGTCGTAGCTCACCAGCAGGTTTTTGGTCTGCTGGTAATGGTCGAGCATCATCTTGTGGGTCTCACGCCCGACGCCGGACTTCTTGTAACCGCCGAACGCGGCATGCGCCGGGTACAGGTGGTAGCAGTTGGTCCACACGCGACCGGCCTTGATCGCCCGGCCCATGCGGTAGGCGCGGTTGATGTCGCGGGTCCACAGGCCGGCACCGAGGCCGAACTCGGTGTCGTTGGCGATCGCCAGGGCTTCGGCTTCGTCCTTGAAGGTGGTGATGCTCACCACCGGGCCGAAGATTTCTTCCTGGAACACGCGCATTTTGTTGGTGCCTTTGAGCAGAGTCGGCTGGATGTAATAACCGGTCGCCAGGCTGCCCTCGAGTTTTTCCACCTTGCCGCCGGTCAGCAGTTCCGCGCCTTCGCCCTTGGCGATTTCCAGGTACGAGAGGATCTTGTCGAATTGCTGCTCCGACGCCTGGGCGCCGACCATGGTGTCGGTGTCGAGCGGATCGCCGCGTTTGATCTGGCTGACTTTCTTCATTACGGCCTGCATGAATTCGTCGTAGATCGATTCCTGCACCAGCGCGCGGGAAGGGCAGGTGCACACTTCGCCCTGGTTGAAGAACGCCAGTACCAGACCTTCGGCGGCTTTTTCGATGAAGCTCGGCTCGGCCTGCATGATGTCTTCGAAGAAGATGTTCGGCGACTTGCCGCCCAGCTCCACGGTGGACGGAATGATGTTTTCCGCCGCGCATTTCATGATGTGCGAGCCGACCGGGGTCGAACCGGTGAAGGCGATCTTGGCGATGCGCTTGCTGGTCGCCAAGGCTTCGCCGGCTTCTTTGCCGAAGCCTTGCACGACGTTGAGCACGCCCGGCGGCAGCAGGTCGCCGATCAGTTCCATCAGCACGCAGATGCCCAGCGGGGTTTGCTCGGCAGGTTTGAGCACCACGCAGTTACCGGCGGCCAGCGCTGGCGCGAGTTTCCACGCGGCCATCAGCAGCGGGAAGTTCCACGGGATGATCTGGCCGACCACGCCCAGCGGTTCATGGATGTGATAGGCCACGGTGTTGCCGTCGATTTCCGCAGCGCTGCCTTCCTGAGCGCGCAAGCACCCGGCGAAGTAGCGAAAATGGTCAGCGGCCAGCGGGATATCGGCGTTGAGGGTTTCGCGGATGGCTTTGCCGTTGTCCCAGGTTTCGGTGATCGCCAGCAGTTCGAGGTTTTCTTCGATACGGTCGGCGATTTTCAGCAGGATCAGCGAGCGCGCCTGCACGGAAGTGGCGCCCCACGCATCGGCGGCAGCGTGGGCGGCATCCAGCGCCTTGTCGATGTCTTCGGCGGTGGAGCGGGGGAATTCGGCGATGGGCTGGCCATTCACTGGCGAGGTATTGGTGAAGTACTGACCTTTGACCGGCGCGACGAACTCGCCGCCGATGTAATTACCGTACTTGCTCTTGAACGAGACTTTGGCGCCGTCAGTACCGGGGTGGGCGTAACGCATGATGATGTTCTCCTTGGCCTTGTACTTATTAGAGAAACGCGCAAGTGCGCTTGCTATAAGCGTAGAGCAAGGGCTGGGCCACTGCCGTGCGGGTCAGGCAAATCAAGGGTTTGGCCGGTTTGTCTCGGACGAATGGAGGGGCGCTGTGACGGTTTCGGTACAGCGCGGGTGACAATTTGTACCACTTGCGGCACAGCCCGTGACCGAGCGGTCTTGCCAGCATTGCAATGCGTCGGTGGCTGGAGGATGCTGAGCGTCACCTCATGCTTTGGGCCGTCGCGCCTCGGGGAGAACAATAAGAAATGCACGACAACCATTTGAGTCGCCATGCCCGCCAGGTTCTCACCGTCACCCAGGGCAAACCGCACCTGCACGGCCCCGGAGCCGATCCGTCGATCGCCCGTTCGTGGCTGCGCTGTCTTGAGGACTATCACCTCGATCCTTCTGTGACCATGGCCCCGACCGTGCTCGAGCATGGCCGGGTGCTGGAAAGTCGCGAACGTCTGCAGCAAGTGCTGCAGATCGCCGGTACCGAAATGAGCAGCTTGCATCAACAGCTCTCCGGGGCCGGTCACGCGGTGCTGCTGACTGACGCGCGTGGGGTGATCCTCAATTGCGTCACCGCGCCGGCCGAACGCAAGATTTTCGAGCGCGCCGGGCTCTGGCTCGGCGCCGACTGGAGCGAAGCCTGCGAAGGCACCAATGGCATCGGCACCTGCCTGGTCGAGCGTCAGGCGCTGACCATTCACCAGGACGAACACTTTCGCGGCCGTCATACCGGGCTGACCTGTTCAGCGAGCCCGGTGTTCGATCCGCAGGGTGAGCTGCTGGCAGTACTCGATGTGTCCTCGGCCCGGCCGGACGTCTCGCGGCAAAGCCAGTTCCACACCATGGCGCTGGTCAATCTGTCGGCAAAGATGATCGAGAGCTGCTACTTCCTGCGCTGTTTCGACAATCAGTGGTTGCTGCGTTTTCACCTGCAGGCCGAGTCCGTCGGCTTGTTCAGCGAAGGGCTGCTGGCGTTCGACGGCGAAGGGCGGATCAGCGCGGTCAACCAGAGCGCGCTGAACCTGCTCGGGCATGGTCGCGGTGGTCTGCTCGGGCAACCGGTGGAAGCGTTTTTCGATTGCTCGCTGGACGAATTGCTTGGCCGTGCGAGCGCCAATGCCAGCGCCAGTTGGCCGCTGCGTACCTGTGATGGGCGGCATTTGTTTGCCGTGTTGCGCGGCGAATCGCGCAAGCCGACAGCGATTGTCCCAACGCCCATCCCTGCGCCGGCGCCACGCCTGTCCGGCATTTGCCTCGGCGACGAAGCGTTGCAGGCCGAGTTCCGCAAAGCCCTGCGCGTGTTCGAGCGCGACGTGCCGCTGTTGATCAACGGCGAAACCGGTTCGGGCAAAGAGGCGTTCGCCAAGGCAGTGCATCAGGCCAGCCAGCGCTGCGGCAATGGCTTCGTCGCACTCAATTGCGCAGCCATTCCGGAAAGCCTGATCGAGAGCGAACTGTTCGGCTATCGCGGGGGCAGCTTCACTGGCGCGCGCAAGGACGGCATGCGCGGCAAACTGCAACAGGCCGATGGCGGCACGTTGTTTCTCGATGAAATCGGCGACATGCCACTGGCCTTGCAGACGCGCTTGCTGCGTGTGCTGGAGGATCGGCAAGTGGTGCCGATTGGCGGCGAACCGCAGACGGTGGACGTGCGGATCATCAGCGCGACGCACCGCAATCTGCTGGAGCGGGTCGAGGATTGCAGTTTTCGCGAGGATCTGTATTACCGCTTGAACGGACTGGAAGTGGCGTTGCCAGCATTGCGTGAACGCAGTGATAAATCGCAGTTGCTGGATTTTCTATTGGCCGAGGAGGCTGTAGGCGAAACGATCCTGATCGAAGAACCGGCGCGGCAGGCGTTGCTGGCGTTCAACTGGCCGGGGAACGTGCGGCAACTGCGCAATGTCCTGCGCACGCTGGCGGCGTTGTGTGATGGCGGGCGGGTCGGGGTTGAGGATTTGCCGGTGATGATTCGGCAAGCGCGGCCGGCGGTTGTGGCGGCCGACACTGCCGCACAGCCACTGGAAGATGCCGAGCGCCTCGCATTGCTCAGTGTGCTGGAGCAGACCCGGTGGCATATGACCCATACAGCGCAGCAACTGGGCGTAAGCCGCAACACCCTTTATAGAAAACTGCGTAAACACGGAATTGAGCGGCGTGCCAGCTGAAAGCCCTCACCCTAACCCTCTCCCAGAGGGAGAGGGGACTGACCGAGGTGTTTTGGCGATTTACGCCGACCTGAAATATCGAGCCGAACTCAGGATTTGAACGCGACTGAGATCGGCTCCCTCTCCCTGTGGAGAGGGCTGGGGAGAGGGGCTGCGATCGAAAGCCGGGCCGATTTACGCCGACCTGAAATATCGAGCCGAACTCAGGATTTGAAGGCGACCGAGATCGGCTCCCTCTCCCTGGGGAGAGGGCTGGGGTGAGGGGCTGCGGTCTGAAGCCGTGCGCAGATGTAGCCGCCAACCCGTCTCCATCCTTCAGCTAAAGAGTGCCATTTCCCCCTCCCTACGCTAACCTGCGGCCATGTTTTACGAGGTCGACTATGCACATTCATATTCTGGGTATCTGCGGGACTTTCATGGGCTCGATGGCGGTGTTGGCCAAAGAGCTGGGCCATCACGTGACCGGCTCCGACGCCAACGTCTATCCGCCGATGAGCACGCAGCTCGAGGCCCAGGGCATTCAGCTGACGCAGGGTTATGACCCGGCGCAACTCGATCCGGCGCCGGATCTGGTGGTGATCGGCAATGCCATGTCCCGTGGCAACCCGGCGGTGGAATATGTACTGAACAAAGGCCTGCCGTACGTCTCCGGCCCGCAATGGCTGGCCGATCATGTCCTGCAAGGGCGCTGGGTACTGGCCGTTGCCGGTACCCACGGCAAGACCACCACCAGCAGCATGCTCGCCTGGGTGCTGGAACACGCCGGCATGAGCCCGGGTTTCCTCATCGGCGGCGTGCCGCAGAATTTCTCGGTGTCGGCGCGCCTGGGCGGCACACCATTTTTTGTGATCGAGGCTGACGAATACGACAGCGCCTTTTTCGACAAGCGCTCGAAGTTCGTCCACTACCGCCCGCGCACCGCGATCCTCAACAACCTTGAGTTCGATCACGCCGACATCTTCCCCGATCTGCCGGCGATCGAGCGACAGTTCCACCACTTGGTGCGCACCATTCCGAGCGAAGGGCTGGTCATCCACCCGACCACCGAGCCGGCCTTGCAGCGCGTGATTGAAATGGGTTGCTGGACCCCGGTGCAAACCACCGGTGCCGGCGGTCAGTGGCAGGTCAAGTTGCTCAGCGAAGACGGCTCGGCATTCGAAGTGATGTTCGAAGGTGTGTCGCAAGGCACCGTCGAGTGGGAATTGACCGGTCAGCACAACGTCGCCAATGCCCTGGCTGCTCTGGCTGCGGCGCGGCATGTCGGTGTGGTGCCATCGATGGGCATTGCCGGGTTGAGCGCGTTCAAGAACGTCAAACGCCGTATGGAGAAAGTCGCTGAGGTGCGCGGCATCACCATTTACGACGATTTCGCTCACCACCCGACCGCCATCGCCACCACGCTTGATGGCCTACGTAAACGCATCGGCGACGCGCCACTGATTGCGATCATCGAGCCGCGCTCCAATTCGATGAAACTCGGCGCCCACCGTGACGGCTTGCCGGACAGCGTGGTCGATGCCGATCAGGTGATCTGGTACGCCCCGGCCAACCTTGGCTGGGACTTGGCTGCAACCGCTGCGTTGTGCACGGTGCCGTCGATCGTCAGCGATTCGCTGGAAGGCATCATCGAGCGCGTGAAGAGCCAGGCGCAGCCGGGCACCCACGTAGTGATCATGAGCAACGGTGGCTTCGGCGGCCTGCACGGCAAACTCGCCGAGGCGCTGCAATGAACACTTTTTCCCAGGCCGGCGGCCCGGAACGCATCACCCTGGCGATGACCGGCGCCTCGGGCGCGCAGTACGGTTTGCGCCTGCTTGATTGTCTGGTACGCGAAGATCGCGAAGTGCACTTCCTGATTTCCAAGGCTGCGCAACTGGTGATGGCCACCGAGACCGACGTGTCCCTGCCGAACAAACCACAGATGATGCAGGCCTTTCTCACCGAGTACACCGGTGCCGCCGCCGGGCAGATTCGGGTGTATGGCAAGGAAGACTGGATGTCCCCGGTGGCCTCCGGCTCCGGTGCGCCGGCGGCAATGGTGGTGGTGCCGTGCTCGACCGGCACGCTGTCGGCAATTGCGACCGGTGCCTGCAACAACCTCATCGAACGCGCGGCCGACGTCACGCTGAAAGAGCGTCGCCAGTTGATTCTGGTGCCGCGGGAGGCGCCGTACTCGAGCATTCATCTGGAGCACATGCTCAAGCTGTCGAACCTGGGCGTGACCATTTTGCCGGCGTCGCCGGGCTTCTATCACCAGCCGCAGACCATCGATGATTTGATCGACTTCGTCGTGGCGCGGATTCTCAATCTGCTCGGCATCCCGCAGGACATGTTGCCGCGTTGGGGTGAGCATCATCTGAGCAGCGATGAATAAGCTGCCGGTGCTCGTGCTGGCGGTGCTGCTGACCGGGTGTGCCACCGCGCGCACGCTGGATGCGGCGAAACCCGGCGCGCCGGTGGTGTATGCCGGGACGCGGCTGGATTTGTATGCGTTGAATGGCGGCTGCTGTGCGATGGACCGGTTTGGTGCCGAGGCGCCGAGTTACCCGGGCGTGGACCTGCCGGCCAGCGCGTTGCTCGACACGTTGTTGTTGCCGCTGTCTTTGCTGACTGTGATCGGCGTGGGATTCCAGGCGACTGGCGGATTGTAAAGGTCAAAAGATCGCAGCCTTCGGCAGCTCCT
>NZ_QETJ01000225.1:0-6192 GCF_003105095.1 Pseudomonas sp. NDM
CGGTTTGTCAGTCAACACCATGCTGACTGACAAACCGCTATCGCGAGCAGGCTCACTTCTACAGGTGTACAGCGTTTACATTTCACAGGGAATTGCATGTCGTTCATCCAAGCCAATCTGATCCACCTGCTCGCCGCTGTCTGGTTTGTCATCTGCTGGGGCGGTTACACCCGTTATGCCTCCTGGAAGGCCCGCGACACGGCGTGTCTGGCCAGCGTATTGCACCTGTATCGCGAAGACTGGATGCGTCGCATGCTCCTGCGTGACAACCGCATCGCCGACGCCAGCGTGATCGGCAATCTGGAGCGCAACGCCTCGTTCTTCGCCTCCAGCACGCTGATCATTCTCGCCGGTATCCTCACCGTACTCGGTGCGTCAGAACGGGCCGTGTCGTTGTTGGCGGATATTCCGATGGTGCAGCAGGCGTCGCAGGGCATGTCGGAGATCAAATTGCTGTGTCTGGCATTGGTGTTCGTCTACGCGTTCTTCACGTTCAGTTGGTGCATGCGGCAGTACAACTTCGCCGCGATTCTGGTCGGTTCGGCGCCGATGATCGGCGAGCGCCAGGTCACCGAGCAGGAGCGCAAGGCGTTCGCATCACGTGCGGCGCGGGTGATCTCGATGGCGGCCAACCAGTTCAACTTCGGCCTGCGTTCTTACTATTTCGGCATGAGCATGCTGGCGTGGTTCGTCAGCCCGTGGTTATTCATGATCATGAGCGCGGGCGTCGTGGTGGTTTTGTATCGCCGCGAGTTTCATTCCGACGTTCTCGATGTCATGGTCTATACCCCTACAGAGGCGCCCGTCCCTGAGGCAAACAAAGAGGCTGTTTGATGAGTATTCCGTTCTGGTGTGTGTTTATCAGTGCTTTATTGATTTATGTGGCGCGCATGCCGGTGGCCAAGGCCATGAAAGAGCAGGGTGGCTATGACAATCATCAGCCCCGTCAGCAGCAGGCACAGTTGACCGGCTTCGGTGCGCGAGCGCTGGCGGCCCATCAGAACAGCATCGAAGCCTTCATCCTGTTCGCCGTCGGTGTGCTGATGGCGCACACCACGCAAACCGCAGGCTGGCTGATCGATGCGCTGGCGATCATCTTCGTGATCTCGCGAATCCTCTATCTGTGGTTCTATCTGGCCGACCTGGCGAAGTTACGCAGCCTGATGTGGCTAGTTGGCTTCATCTGCTCGTTGTTGCTGATGATTAGTCCGACTTTTAGAACCGTGTTGCTATAACCGGTAAATCGCAGGCAAAAGAAAACCCGCACTTGGCGGGTTTTCTTTTCACACCAGAAAGCTTATTGCTTTTTGGCGGCTTCTTCTTGAGCAGCGGCGTTCGATTCAGCCTGAGCTTTGGCAGCTTCGGCGTTTTCTTTTGCTGCGTCGTTCACTTTATCCTGAGCTTTGTTCATGTCTTGCTGAGCCTGCTCAGCATGTTGGTTGGCATCTTGAGCTTTGTCCTCGGATTTTTTATCGCAGGCAGCGAGACCGAGGGAAGCGGTCAACATCAAGGCAATAGCTAAAGTCTTACGCATGGGGTGTATCTCCTTATGGAAAATAACTACTGGCCTTAAGAACTCGGCGCTACGGGTTAAGTTCCTCATTTGTTTCAGATATATAAGTTTGTTTTATCACGGAACTTTTGCCGCTTTTCTCACTACTGGCACAAGGCCCAAACGCGAGTAATTATCACATGGCCGAAAACCCCGTTTTTGAGCGCGCCACGCGTTTTTTATCGGCATTGCGTCACTGTCAGGTCTTGGGTCTGCAGGTACACAGTGCCTCCAGCGAAGGCATGACAGTGATCCTGCCCTATAGCGAAAAAATCATTGGTAATCCCGAAACCGGAGTCATCCATGGCGGCGCCATTACGTCGTTGATGGACACCGCCTGCGGTATGTCGACCTTGTGCGTACTGCCGGAGTTCGAAGTCTGTCCGACCCTTGATCTGCGCATCGACTACATGCACGCCGCTGAACCGAACAAAGCCGTGTACGGCTTTGCCCAGTGCTACCGCGTCACCACTGACGTGATCTTTGCCCGTGGTTTCGCCTATCAGGACAATCCCGAGCAGCCGATCGCCCATGTCGTCGGCACGTTCATGCGCATGGGCACTGGTCTGAAGGGCAGCAGAGGATTCGCGGGCGCGATCAAGGGAGCCGGCCAATGAGCGACGACCTCCGGGAACAGCTGCAACAGGCCCACGCGCAGGGCGATTACGCGCCGCTGCTGGCGTTGATCCCTTATGCCGGGCTGATAGGTATCGAATGTTCGCGGGTCGGCGATGAGCTGCTGTTCAAGTTACCGGCGAACAAGGACAACATTGGTAACCCTTTATTGCCGGCCATCCACGGCGGGGTGATTGCCGGCTTCATGGAGCTGGCCGCAGCCCTGCATTTGCTGATTTTCACCGGCACGCCGGGTGTGCCGAAGATCATCGATTTTTCCCTCGATTACCTGCGCGCCGGGCAGTTTCGCGACACTTGGGCCAGGTGTCAGGTCTGCCGTCAGGGCCGGCGCGTGGCCAACGTCGCGGTCACTGCGTGGCAGAGTACCGAGGGCGAACCGATCGCCACCGCCCGCGCGCACTTCAAAATCGATGAGCCCTTGAAATCCTGAACAGCGCCCCCAACTCAGATGACAACCCGCCGCAGACCATTCGGGTCGCGGCCAATGCCATCTGATTGGAGTTTGATGACCATGAGTGTGGAAACTCAAAAGGAAACCCTGGGCTTCCAGACCGAGGTAAAGCAGCTGCTGCACCTCATGATCCATTCGCTGTATTCGAATAAGGAAATTTTCCTGCGCGAATTGATCTCGAACGCCTCTGACGCTGTCGACAAGCTGCGCTTCGAAGCCCTGGCCAAGCCTGAGTTGCTCGAAGGTGGCGCTGACCTGAAAATCCGTGTGAGCTTCGACAAGGACGCCAAGACCGTCACCCTCGAAGACAACGGTATCGGCATGAACCGTGACGATGTGATCACCCACCTGGGGACCATCGCCAAATCCGGCACCGCCGATTTCATGAAAAACCTGTCCGGCGATCAGAAAAAAGATTCGCACCTGATCGGCCAGTTCGGTGTGGGCTTCTACTCGGCCTTCATCGTTGCCGACAAGGTTGATGTCTACAGCCGTCGCGCCGGCACCGATGCCAGCGAAGGCGTGCACTGGTCGTCGAAAGGCGAGGGCGAGTTTGAAGTCGCCACCATCGACAAGCCAGAGCGCGGCACCCGCATCGTCCTGCACCTGAAGTCCGGTGAAGATGAATTCGCTGATGGCTGGCGTCTGCGCAATATCATCAAGAAGTATTCCGATCACATCGCTTTGCCGATCGAACTGCCGAAGGAAGTTACCCCGGCCGAAGGCGAAGAGGCTCCTGCCGTTGAATGGGAAACCGTCAACCGCGCCAGCGCCTTGTGGACCCGTCCGCGCACTGAGGTGAAGGACGAGGAATACCAGGAGTTCTACAAACACATCGCTCACGACTTCGAGAATCCGCTGTCGTGGAGCCACAACAAGGTCGAAGGCAAGCTCGAGTACAGCTCGCTGCTGTACGTGCCGGCCCGCGCGCCGTTCGACCTGTACCAGCGTGAAGCGCCGAAGGGCCTGAAGCTGTACGTGCAGCGTGTGTTTGTAATGGATCAGGCCGAGTCGTTCCTGCCGCTGTACCTGCGCTTCATCAAAGGCGTGGTCGATTCCAATGACCTGTCGCTGAACGTGTCGCGGGAAATCCTGCAGAAAGACCCGATCATCGATTCGATGAAAACCGCGCTGACCAAGCGTGTGCTCGACATGCTGGAAAAACTGGCGAAGAACGAGCCTGAGCAATACAAGGGCTTCTGGAAGAACTTCGGTCAGGTCATGAAAGAAGGCCCGGCAGAAGACTTCGCCAACAAAGAGAAAATTGCCGGTCTGCTGCGTTTCGCATCGACCCAGGGCGACGACGGCGAGCAGGTTGTCGGTCTGGCTGACTACTTGGCACGCGCCAAGGAAGGTCAGGACAAGATCTACTACCTCACCGGCGAAACCTACGCGCAGGTCAAGAACAGCCCGCACCTGGAAGTCTTCCGCAAGAAAGGCATCGAAGTGCTGCTGTTGACCGACCGCATCGACGAGTGGCTGATGAGCTACCTCAGCGAGTTCGACGGCAAGACCTTTGTCGACGTGGCGCGTGGTGACCTCGATCTGGGCAACCTGGACTCGGAAGAGGACAAGAAAGCTGCAGAAGAAGTCGCCAAGTCCAAAGAAGGTCTGGTCGAGCGTCTGAAAACTGCGCTGGGCGATTCCGTGGCTGAAGTCCGCGTATCCCATCGTCTGACCGATTCGCCGGCCATTCTGGCCATCGGCGAACAGGACCTGGGCCTGCAAATGCGCCAGATCCTCGAAGCCAGCGGGCAGAAAGTCCCGGATTCGAAGCCGATCTTCGAATTCAACCCAAGCCACCCGCTGATCGAGAAACTCGATGGCGAGCAGAGCGAAGAGCGTTTTGGCGATCTGTCGCACATCCTCTTCGATCAGGCCGCCCTGGCTGCGGGCGACAGCTTGAAGGATCCGGCCGCTTATGTGCGCCGTCTGAACAAGCTGCTGGTTGAACTGTCGGTTTGATCACGTTGTAGGAAAAACCCGCTTCGGCGGGTTTTTTCGTTCTGGTGTCTACCCAATCAGGAGTCAGAAATGAGCCAAGTCACTGTACGTTCCGTGGTCTATCAGATCGACGGCCATGCCTATGAAGGTCGCCTTGCCTTCGACGCCGAGCACAAGGCCGCGCGCCCGGGTTTGCTGATGGCGCCGAACTGGATGGGCGTCAGCGCCGGTGCCGAAGACATCGCCAAAGCGGTGGCAGCCGAGGGTTACGTGGTACTGATCGCAGATGTCTACGGCCAGACCGTGCGTCCGCAGAATGCTGATGAGGCGCTGGCAGCGATGATGCCGCTCAAGGACGACCGTGCGCTGCTGCGCAAACGTCTGCAAGTGGCCTTCGAGCAATTGCAAAGCCAGGGCGAAGCAACGGTTGATACGTCGAAACTGGCGGTGTTCGGTTTCTGCTTCGGTGGTTGCTGCGCGCTGGACCTGGCTCGCACTGGCGCGCCTGTGAAAGCGGCGGTGTCATTCCACGGCACGCTGGATTCGCCGAATCCGGCGGATGCGCAGAACATCAAGGGCTCGGTGCTGGTGCTGCATGGCGCATCCGATCCGTTGGTGCCGAAGGAGCAACTGCCGGCGTTCGAAGATGAAATGAACGCGGCGAAGGTCGATTGGCAACTGCTCAGCTACGGCGGTGCGGTGCACTCGTTTACCGATCCGCACGCCAATGTGCCGGGCAAGATGATGTACGACGCAAAGACCGCCAAGCGCGCGTTCAAGTCGATGCATGATCTGCTGGATGAAGTGTTCAACGGCTAAAAGCGAAAAGCCCCTCACCCTAGCCCTCTCCCGGAGGGAGAGGGGACTGATTGGGGGGGGGGGCTCGGGAGTGACGTCGACCTGAACTTGAATAGGCGAATCCATAATCGCCGGGATTTTTCAGGTCGATGTATAACGCAAGCCAGCTCGTTCGGCTCCCTCTACTTCTGGGAGAGGGGACTGATTGGGGGGGGCTCGGGAGTGACGTCGACCTGAACGTGAATAGGCGAATCCATAATCGCCGGGACTTTTCAGGTCTTTGTATGACGCAAGCCAGCTCGTTCGGCTCCCTCTACTTCTGGGAGAGGGGACTGATTGGGGGGGCTCGGGAGTGACGTCGACCTGAATGTGAATAGGCGAATCCATAATCGCCGGGACTTTTCAGGTCTTTGTATGACGCAAGCCAGCTCGTTCGGCTCCCTCTACTTCTGGGAGAGGGGACTGATTGGGGGGTGCTCGGGAGTGACGTCGACCTGAACGTGAATAGGCGAATCCATAATCGCCGGGACTTTTCAGGTCTTTGTATGACGCAAGCCAGCTCGTTCGGCTCCCTGTACTTCTGGGAGAGGGGACTGATTGGGGGGGGCTCGGGAGTGACGTCGACCTGAACGTGAATAGGCGAATCCATAATCGCCGGGATTTTTCAGGTCGATGTATAACGCAAGACACCTCGGTCGGCTCCCTCTCCCTCTGTTCTGGTCAAACGATACTGGACACGGTTATAGGGTTTAGGTCATTTCTCATGCTGCCAAGGCTTCCATTGCTACCGGAGTCCGATATCCGTTGTGAC
>NZ_QETJ01000226.1:0-6191 GCF_003105095.1 Pseudomonas sp. NDM
GATAGCGGTGTGTCAGACATGAATTTTCTCGACTGACACAACGCTATCGCGAGCAGGCTCACTCCTACAGGGAGTTGTGGTGTGTCAGTTGAAGAACGGGCGGATGCCGTGATCGCGGAAGTAGCGTTCGATCACTTTTGGATCGGCACTGTTATCCGCAATCGCCACATAGGTATCCGGGCGCAGCAGGTAAAAGCCGTTGCGGCCCAATCCGGCTGTTTCAAACGCCGGGCGCCAGTCGAAGACGTGCAGCGGCAAGTGATGTTCGGCGCACCAGGCGATCATCTCGTCGCTGGTGTCGCCGTAGACATGCACCTGCCAGCACGGTTGTCGGAGCGGCCCGAAATTATCTCCTTCGCCATCATGCGCCCACGGCAAGCGGTCGCCGCCGTGCACATGGCCGGCTTCGCCCTGACTCAGCGGCATGCCGCGATAGTTGAGGGTGACTTGCGAGACGGTGCGAAAGAGGAACTCGCGGCTTGCTTCGAACGCGGCCATTTTCGGAAGCAGAAACGGCGCCACACGCATGCGTAGCAGGTCGGCCATGCGCCCCTCGGCGGTGACGAAACTGAAGACCTTGTCGGTCGTCGAGACCAGTCGGCGGGCGAAGGCGATGCGCTCGGTTTCGTAGGTGTCGAGCAGTTGCGGTTCGGCACCACCGCTGAGTACGGCGGCGAGCTTCCAGGCCAGATTGATCGCATCGCCGATGCCGGTGTTCATGCCTTGGCCGCCAGCGGGGCTGTGTACGTGGGCGGCATCGCCGAGCAGAAATGCCCGGCCTTCACGGAAGTGTTCGGCCACCCGGTGATGCACGCGGTAGGTGGAGAACCAGTGCACGTCTTCGATATGCACTTTCAGATGCTCGATGGCGCGGCTGCTGACGTCGGAAAATTGCAGGGTTTCGGCACGCTCGGCGCGTTCGTCACGTACCGTGCCGATCAGCCGCGCGCGGCCTTCGCCGGCCAGTGGGAACACCGCGAGAAAGTCCGCTTCGTCGAGATCCAGATGCAGCTCGCCATTGAGCGCCGGGCCGCTGGCCGTGACATCGGCGACGTAGAAAATCTGCTGATAGGTGCCGCCGGGGAAGTCGGTGTCGAGGGTTTTGCGCACCACCGAACGGGCGCCGTCGCAACCGGCCAGATAGCAGGCCTGACAGACTTCCTGCTGGCCATCGGGCAGGCGCAGATGCGCGGTGATGGTGTCGCCGGTGTCCTCGAAGCTGTCCAGCGCGGTATTGCGCTCGACGCTGACGCCGTAATCTTCAAGGCGCTCGAGCAGCAGCCGTTCGTGCTCGTCCTGCGGGAAAATTTCGACGAAGGCGTAGGGAGTGAGGCCTTCGCCGATGCGCTTGAGTGGCAACTGCGCGACCGGTTTGCCGTTGACCCAGAAGTTCGCCGCGGCGACCTGATGGCCACGACGCACGATGGTGTCGGCCAGGTCGAGTTGGCGATACAGCTCGAGGGTTCTCGCTTGCACGGCCAAGGCGCGGGAAGTAGTGCCGGGCGCTGTAGTCTTGTCGATGATGCGCACGCGCACGCCGAGTCTGCTCAACCACAGCGCCAGGACCAGACCGGTCGGGCCGGCGCCGATGATCAGCACGTCGCTGCGGTTCATGGGGCTGTCCTCCTGTGGCTGTGCAGCAAGTATGGATCAGCGGGAGAGGGTGGCCAGTGTGGTCGGCCGGACGGGACAGGGCGGCTGTTTTGTGCATACCTGGGAATGGGCTGCACGGCTGCAACCCCTCACCCCAGCCCTCTCCCGAGGGAGAGGGAGCCGATCGGGGGCTTTTCAAGTCCTGAGTTCGACTGGATATTTCAGGTCGGCGTAGTTCGAGAGAACATCTCGGTCACTGCCCTCTCCCTCTGGGAGAGGGTTAGGGTGAGGGGCTTTTGATCTTTTTTGGCGCTTAGAAATCAATCGTCCCGGACAGCTTCGCCACCCGCGGTTCACCCTGGGTCAGGTACCCGCCCTGAGCCGATTCCCAGTACTTCTTGTTTGCCACGTTCTCAACGCCGAAACGCAGCGTCACGTCTTTCTCCGACACCTTGAACGCATAGCGCGCACCTGCGTCGAAGCGGTTCCACGTTGGCAAGCTGAGGTTGTTCGCTGCATCGGCGTATTGCCCGCCGGTGCGCAGCATCCGCGCATTCAGCGCGACGCCTTGCAGACCCGGCACGTCCCAATCCACGCCAGCGTTGAACTGGAAGGTCGGCACGCCGATGGCGTGGTTGCCGTCGTTGGCACCGTTGAGGGTGTTTTTCAGTTCGGTGTCCATCAGGGTCAGGCCGCTGATCAGGCGCAGGCCATCGATCGGCTCGCCGAACACGTTCATTTCCACGCCTTTGTTGATCTGTTCGCCTTCACGGACGTAGGTGCAAGTGGTCGGACCGTTGATTTCGCAGTAGCCATCGCTTGGCTGTTCGATGCGGTAAACACCCAGACTTGCGCCGTATGTACCCATGTCGACTTTCACGCCCAGCTCGGTCTGCTTGGAGCGTTTCGGTGCGTAGACTTCGTTGCCGTTGGTCACGCGGAAACCGCCGGAGCTGGTCGGCGAGGTCGGACCCTGCGCCAGGCCCTCGATGTGGTTGGCGTAGATCGACACATGCTCCCACGGCTTGAACACGATGCCGTACACCGGCGTGGTGATCGATTCGTCGTAGCTCGACGAGCGCGGGCCGCTGCCGTAGCTGGCGTAGCTGTAACCCTGCACCACCAGTTGCTGGCGACGCAGGCCTGCGGTGACCAGCAGGCGATCGTCGAAGAAACCGAGGGTGTCGGAGATCGCCACGCTGCGGTTGAAGGTCTTGCCGACGATGCCGGGATCGTTGAGATCGCCGCCAGCGAAGTTGCCGACCGGTGCCGGCGGAGTGATCGGGTGATAGATGTTGTTCGAGTAGCGCGTCAGGTCGAAGTCATAGGCACTGCGCTGCTCAGCCCAGATCCCGGTCAGGCCGAAATTCAGCTTGTGGCTGACCGGGCCGGTGTTGAATTTGCCGTTGAGGCCGGCCATGACGCTGGTGTTGTCCTCGTCATGGGGCACGAACGAGCCGGTGGTGAACGAGGCGCCGCTGTTGCCGACCAGGGTGGTCGAGTTGTAGCGGCCGACTTCACGGGTGTGCTTGGCGCCACCGGCGGCGTAGGCGTTCCAGTTGTCGTTGAGGTCGTACTCGGCGCGGAGCATGCCGAAGGTGTCTTCGATATCGGTGTAGCCCCACTTCGGCGCGTAGTTGGTATCGGCCGATGGCGCGTCCGGCAGGTGCGTGGCGGTACCGAGGTTGACCGAGCTGCGACCACCGTTGACGCGTTCTTTCTGATAGGCAAAATCGCCGGAAAGCCGCAGCGCATCGCCGCGATAATCCAGACCGATGGCGAACAGTTTCGAGCGCTGGTTCTCGTGATCGATGCCGGTGTCGCCTTCGCGCTGCGACAGGTTGACCCGCGCGCCGAAGCGATTGTCTTCCCCGAAACGCTGGCCGATATCGAAGTGATGACCGATGCGCCCTTCGCTGTTGATGTCGGTAGTGTAACGGCGCAGCGGCACATCGCCGGCGCGTTTTGGTTGCAGGTTGACGCCGCCGCCGATGCCGGAACCGGTCGGGGTCACGCCGTTGATGAAGGCATTGGGGCCTTTGAACACTTCCACGCGTTCCAGTGCATCGGTGGAAATGATCTGCCGGGGCAAGACGCCGTACAGGCCGTTATAGGAAATATCATCGCCATTGAGTGGCAGGCCGCGAATCATGAAGACCTGCGCCTGGTTGGAGAAGCCCGAGGCCTGGCGCACCGAGGAATCGTTGAGCAGCACATCGGCAACGTTTTCCGCCTGCTGGTCCTGGATCAGTTGCTCGGTGTAGGACGCCGCGCTGAATGGCACGTCCATCATGTCCTGATTGCCCAGCACGCCCAATTGGCCGCCGCGTGCAACCTGACCGCCAGCGTAGACCGGGGGCAGGGCGTTGGGGGTTGGGGCCTGGGCGTTGATGTTGACGTCGTCGAGCACGAGCTCTTTGCTGTTGTCTTCAGCGGCGTGGGCGGTAACGGTCAGGGAACATAGCAGGGCAAGCAAAGTCGGGCGGAACGGAGCGCCGAGTCGAGCTGAAGCGGGCATGTCGGATACCTGGAGGCGAGCGGCCAATGAATAAAATAAGGGCGGCGCGGAACTCCTTGCGCTAATGCGACTCCAGGCGCAAATGATAGGGTTTCGCAGTAACGTTTTGCAATCAGTTTGTCATCAGCCCCGTAAGAGCTGCACATTGTGGCGAGGGAGCTTGCTCCCGCTCGGCGGCGCAGCCGTCGCAATCCTGGACTCCCGGTTGTTTCTGGTTGACGCGGATGGCAGGATTCGGGGCCGCTCCGCAGCCCAGCGGGGAGCAAGCTCCCTCGCCAGAGGATTTGTGGGCTTGCAGGGGGAACGCGGCACACCGGACTGGAAGGAGCAACGATGCACCCCTCAAGATTACTCGCCACACTCAGCGCCTTGCTGCTGCTCGCCGGTTGCGCCAGCCAGCGCAGCAACGAGCCGGCACCGCGCCCGCCGGCCGAAGTGAAAGCGGAAATCGTCCGCTTGCTGCCGGCGAAAACCGCTGATCGCCAAGGCTGGGCCACGGACATCTACGCCGCGTTCGCCGCGCAGGGCATCAATACCACCACGCAAAATCTCTGTTCGGTACTGGCCGTGGCGGAACAGGAATCCACTTTCCAGGCCGACCCGACGGTGCCCGGTCTGGGCAAGATTGCCCGCGACGAGATCGATCGCCGCGCCGCCAAGGTGCACATCCCCAGCTTGTTGGTCAGCGGCGCTCTGCAAGTGCGCTCGCCCAACGGCAAGACCTACAGCGAACGCCTGAATGCAGCGCGCAGTGAAAAGGAGCTGAGCGCGATTTTCGATGACTTCATCGGCATGGTTCCGATGGGGCGCACCCTGTTCGGCGGCTTCAACCCGGTGCACACCGGCGGGCCGATGCAGGTCAGCATCGAATTCGCTGAAGAGCACGCCAAGGATTACCCGTATCCGGTGGACGGCACGATTCGCCGTGAAGTGTTCAGCCGGCGCGGCGGCATGTATTTCGGCATCGCCCATTTGCTCGGCTATCCGGTGAATTATCGCGAGCCGCTGTATCGTTTCGCCGATTTCAACGCCGGCTGGTACGCCAGCCGCAATGCTGCGTTTCAGAACGCGGTCAGTCGCGCGTCCGGCATTCCGCTGACCCTGGACGGCGACCTGATCCGCTACGATTCGATCATGCCCGGCAGCACCGAACTGGCGGTACGCACCCTTGGCAAGTCGCTGGGCATGCGCAACCCGAGGATTCGCGATCAACTGGAGAAGGGCAAAACCCTGGAATTCGAAGAGACCAAACTCTATCAGCGCGTGTTCGAACTGGCGGAGCGAGCCGAAGGCAAGGCATTACCGCGTGCGCTATTGCCGGGGATCGTGCTGCAGAGCCCGAAGATCACCCGCAAACTCACCACAGCCTGGTTCGCCAAACGCGTGGACGAGCGCTACAAACGCTGCATGGCCAAGGCCGGATAAAACAGGCAGACATAAAAAACCCGGCTGCGGGAGCCGGGTTTCTCTGCGGTGTTGCGCTTGCAGTCATGCATCAGGCAACACGGCGTTCGATCAGACGATCAGCACCACCTTCGGCAACGCGGCGTTCGATCAGACGATCAGCACCACCTTCGGCAACGCGGCGTTCGATCAGACGATCAGCACCACCTTCAGCAACACGACGTTCGATCAGACGATCCGAACCGCCTTCGGCAACGCGGCGTTCGATCAGACGATCAGCACCACCTTCAGCAACGCGGCGTTCGATCAGGCGATCAGCGCCACCTTCAGCAACACGGCGTTCGATCAGACGATCCGAACCGCCTTCGGCCAGACGGCTTTCGATCAGTTTGTCCGAGCCGCCTTCGGCGATCATGGTGTGCGCCGGGGTGGCGGCAAAAGCGTTAACTGCGAAAACCGAGAAAGCGATGCTGAGAAGAGTCTGGCGTTTCATGATGGTGTGCTCCGGGGTGTTGTTGGTTGGTATGGAGCCGATGTTACGCCCGGAATTTTTTATGAGAACTTCATTGCCGTGATGGTGAACATCGACGTCGATGATGATTGATGTAGGAGCTGCCGAAGGCTGCGATCTTTTGATCTTGATTCTAAGAAAAATCAAAAGATCGCAGCCTTCGGC
>NZ_QETJ01000227.1:0-6178 GCF_003105095.1 Pseudomonas sp. NDM
AGGAGTGAGCCTGCTCGCGATGAAGTCACCGCGGTGCGACTGCACTCCCCAGGAGCCGAACCATCAAATATTCTGGCGATCTCCCTTCGGATCGAAGAACACCGAAGAAACGATTTCCGCCTCGATCACGCTGCCATCGGCCAGCGGTGCGAACACCCGCTCGCCCATGCGCTTGAGACCGCCCTTGACCACACCCATGGCAAACGAATAACCGAGGGAGTTGTGTGCGTAGCTCGAGGTGACGTGGCCGACCATGGTCATCGGGATCGCCTGCTTGGTGTTGAACACCAGTTGCGCACCTTCCGGCAGCCATTTGGTCGGATCGACCGGTTTGAGGCCCACCAGCTGCTTGCGCTGATCCTTGACGCAATCTTCGCGGTTCATGCCGCGCTGGCCGATCCACGAGAACGGTTTGGTGCGACCGACACACCAGCCCATGTTCAGGTCGTCCGGGGTCATCGACCCGTCGGTGTCCTGACCGACGATGATGAAACCCTTCTCGGCCCGCAGCACGTGCATGGTTTCGGTGCCGTACGGGGTCAGGTTGTACTTCTTGCCGGCCTCGACGATTTTCTCCAGCACGCCCATCGCGTAGTCGGCCTGCACGTTGACTTCGTAAGACAGCTCACCGGTAAACGAGATACGAAACACCCGTGCCGGCACGTCGCCGACCAGACCTTCTTTCCAGGTCATGAACGGGAACGCTTCGTTGCTCAGATCAATGTCAGTCACGGCGCTGAGCAGCTTGCGGCTGTTCGGCCCGGACAAAGTCATGGTCGCCCAGTGGTCGGTGACCGAAGTGAAGTACACCTTCAGGTCCGGCCATTCGGTCTGGTGATACAGCTCCAGCCACTGCAGTACGCGCGCGGCGCCGCCGGTGGTGGTGGTCATGACGAAATGGTTGTCGGCCAGACACGCGGTCACACCGTCGTCGAAGACCATGCCGTCTTCCTTGCACATCAGACCGTAGCGAGCCTTGCCCACGTCGAGCTTGGTCCAGGCGTTGGTGTACACGCGGTTGAGGAACTCGCGGGCATCCGGGCCTTGAATGTCGATCTTGCCGAGGGTCGACGCGTCGAGCAGGCCGACGCTGTCGCGCACGGCTTTGCATTCACGCTTGACCGCCGCGTGCAGGTCTTCGCCGTTTTTCGGGAAGTACCACGGACGCTTCCACTGACCGACGTCTTCGAATTCGGCGCCGTTCTTCACATGCCAGGCATGCAGCGCGGTGTAGCGCACCGGTTCGAAGATGTGCCCACAGTGCCGACCGGCCACGGCGCCGAACGTCACCGGCGTGTAGTTCGGGCGGAACATGGTGGTGCCCATCTGCGGGATGGTCACGTTCAGCGAACGGGCGGCAATGGCCAGGCCGTTGACGTTGCCGAGCTTGCCCTGATCGGTGCCGAAGCCCAGCGCGGTGTAGCGCTTGACGTGCTCGACCGACTCGAAACCTTCGCGGGTCGCCAGTTCGATGCCACCGGCGGTGACGTCGTTCTGGAAGTCGACGAATTGCTTCGGTGCACGCGCCGAGTTCTTCTCGTGCGGCACCTGGAACAGCGCCAGGGTTGGCTCTTCGAGACGGCTCAGGGCTTTCGGCAACACGCCTTCGACGGTCTGGAAACCGGCTTCGGCGGCAGCGCGCACGCCACCTTCGAAACCGTCGGCCAGCGAATCGCCGAGCGCGTAGACGCCGTTGATACCACCGACGCACACGCGTTTCTGCGGTGCTTCACCCGGTACGAAACCGAGAATGTCTTCACGCCAGACCGGTTTGCCGCCGAGGTGCGAAGCCAGGTGAACCACAGGGCTGTAACCGCCTGAACTGGCAACCAGGTCGCAGTCGAGCCATTCGCCCGGGCTGGTCACGGCGTGTGCCTTGACGTCAATCGCGGCGACGCGGGCAGCGGTCACACGCTTGCTGCCACGCACTTCGATGACGGCGCTGCCGGTGAGGATGCGAATGCCTTTGGCGCGCGCCTCTTCGACCAATGCACCGCGCGGATTGCTGCGTGCATCAGCGATGGCGACCACTTGCAGACTGGCATCGAGCCAATCCAGAGCGACGCGATAGGCGTGGTCGTTGTTAGTGCTGAGGACAAGTTTTTTGCCCGGTGCGACGCCGTAGCGACGCACGTAAGTCGATACCGCGCCGGCGAGCATGTTGCCCGGCACATCGTTGTTGCCATAGACCAGCGGACGCTCGTGGGCGCCGGTCGCCAGCACCACACGCTTGGCGCGGACGCGGTGGATGCGCTGACGCACCTGACCGATCGGCGCGCGGTCGCCGAGGTGATCGGTGAGGCGTTCGTGAATGGTCAGGAAGTTGTGGTCGTGGTAACCGTTGACCGTGGCGCGCGGCAACAGCAGCACGTCCGGGGTGTTCTTCAGTTCAGCGATGACGCTGGCAACCCACTCCATCGCCGGTTTGCCGTCGAGACTTTCGCGGGAATCGAGCAGGCTGCCGCCGAACTCTTCCTGCTCATCGGCAAGAATCACGCGAGCACCGCTGCGCGCAGCGGCCAGGGCAGCGGCGAGACCGGCCGGGCCGGCGCCGACGATCAGCACGTCGCAGTGCTGGTTCATGTAGTCGTAGGTGTCCGGATCGTTCTCGGTCGGCGAACGGCCGAGACCGGCAGCCTTGCGGATGTACTTCTCGTAAGTCATCCAGAACGACTGGGGATACATAAAGGTTTTGTAGTAGAAACCCGGCGGCATCAGCTTGCCGCCGACCTTGCCGAGAATGCCCATCATGTCGTTGTTGACGCTCGGCCAGCCGTTGGTGCTGGTGGCAACGAGGCCCTGATACAACGCCTGTTGCGTGGCGCGCACGTTGGGAATCTGCGTGGCTTCAGTGGCACCGATCTGCAGCACCGCGTTCGGCTCTTCGGAACCGGCGGCGAAGATGCCGCGAGGACGCGAATACTTGAAGCTGCGGCCGATGATGTCGACGCCGTTGGCGATCAGGGCAGCGGCCAGCGAGTCGCCTTCATAGCCTTTGTAGGTCTGGCCGTTGAAGGTGAAGCTCAGCACTTTGTTGCGGTCGATCCGTCCACCGTTGGACAGGCGATTGGTCTGGCTCATACCTTCTCTCCCAGCGCCGTCGTGGCTGTTTTCGCAGTGCCAGCCTTGTCGGTGAATTGCGGCTTCTCGCCGATCTTGTAGCTCTCGAGAATCTCGTAGGTCACGGTATCGCGAGTGACGTTGAAGTACTGGCGGCAACCGGCAACGTGGTCCCACAGCTCATGGTGCAGACCACGCGGGTTATCACGGAAGAACATGTAGTCGCCCCACTCTTCATCGGTGCAGGCGTTCGGATCCAGCGGCCGCGGGATGTGGGCCTGGCCGGATGCGTGGAATTCCTCTTCGGAGCGCAGTTCGCCGCAGTGAGGACAGAAGATGTGCAACATAGGGATTTCTCCTGTTAGTGGGCGACGGCAGCAGCGCCGTGTTCGTCGATGAGCGCGCCGTTGTGGAAACGGTCGATGGAAAACGGTGCGGCCAGCGGGTGCATTTCACCCTTGGCCAGACTCGCGGCAAACACGTTGCCCGAACCCGGTGTGGCCTTGAAGCCACCGGTGCCCCAACCGCAGTTGAAGAACATGTTCGGCACCGGCGTTTTCGAGATGATCGGGCAGGCGTCCGGGGTGGTGTCGACGATGCCGCCCCACTGGCGGTTCATGCGTACCCGGGACAACACCGGGAACATCTCGACGATGGCTTGAATGGTGTGTTCGATCACCGGATACGAGCCACGCTGGCCGTAACCGTTGTAGCCGTCGATACCGGCGCCGATCACCAGGTCGCCCTTGTCGGACTGACTGATGTAACCGTGCACGGCGTTGGACATGATCACGCTGTCGATAATCGGTTTGATCGGCTCGGACACCAGCGCTTGCAGCGGGTGGGATTCGATCGGCAGACGGAATCCGGCAAGCTTGGCCATGTGCCCGGAGTTACCGGCAGTGACCACACCGACGCGCTTGGCGCCAATGAAACCCTTGTTGGTTTCAACGCCGATGCACACGCCGTTTTCCTTGCGGAAACCGATCACTTCGGTCTGCTGGATCAGGTCCACACCGAGGGCATCGGCGGCACGCGCGAAGCCCCAGGCCACGGCATCGTGACGGGCGACGCCGCCGCGACGCTGAACAGTTGCACCCATGATCGGGTAGCGGGTGTTTTTCGAGCAGTCCAGGTACGGAATCTCGTCCGCAACCTGCTTGGCGTCGAGCAGTTCGCCGTCGACGCCGTTGAGGCGGTTGGCGCTGACCCGACGTTCCGAATCACGGATGTCCTGCAGGGTGTGGCACAGGTTGTAGACGCCGCGCTGGGAGAACATCACGTTGTAGTTGAGATCCTGCGACAGGCCTTCCCACAATTTCATCGCATGTTCATAGAGGTGCGCCGACTCGTCCCACAGGTAGTTGGAACGCACGATGGTGGTGTTGCGCGCGGTGTTACCACCGCCCAGCCAGCCCTTCTCGACCACGGCAACATTGGTGATGCCGTGCTCCTTGGCCAGGTAGTAGGCCGTCGCCAGGCCGTGCCCGCCGCCGCCGACGATGACCACGTCATAGACTTTTTTCGGCGTGGGCGTGCGCCACATGCGCTGCCAGTTTTCGTGGTGGCTGAGCGAGTGTTTGAACAGGCCGAAGCCGGAATAGCGTTGCATAGTCATTACTCCAGAACCGACTCAGCGATAAACCGGGAAGTCTGCGCACAGGGCCGAGACCTGCTGGGCGACATTGGCCTCGACATCGGCGTCGCCGAGGTTGTCGAGGATGTCGCAGATCCAGCCGGCGAGGGTTTCGCACTGGCTGACCTTGAAGCCGCGAGTGGTCACCGCCGGGGTGCCGATGCGCAGGCCCGAGGTGACGAACGGCGACTGCGGGTCGTTCGGCACGGCATTCTTGTTGACGGTGATGTGCGCGCGGCCCAGTGCAGCGTCGGCGTCTTTGCCGGTCAGGCCCTGACGGATCAGGCTGACCAGGAACAGATGGTTGTCGGTGCCGCCGGAGACCACATCGTAGCCACGCTTGATGAACACGCTGGCCATCGCCTGCGCGTTGTCGATCACTTGTTGCTGATACGCCTTGAAGCCAGGCTCCAGCGCTTCCTTGAAGCACACGGCTTTACCGGCGATGACGTGCATCAGCGGGCCGCCCTGGGCGCCGGGGAATACCGCGGCGTTGAGCTTCTTCTCGATCTCTTCGTTGGACTTGGCCAGGATCAGCCCGCCACGCGGACCGCGCAGGGTCTTGTGGGTGGTGGTGGTGACCACATCGGCGTACGGCAGCGGATTCGGGTACAGACCGGCGGCAACCAGACCGGCCACGTGGGCCATGTCGACGAACAGCAGCGCACCGACCTTGTCGGCGATCTGGCGGAAGCGCGGGAAGTCCAGCGTCTTCGAGTAAGCCGAGAAACCGGCAACGATCATTTTCGGTTTGCACTCGACGGCCAGACGCTCGACCTCGTCGTAGTCGATCAGCCCGGTGTCGGTGTTGATGCCGTACTGCACGGCGTTATAGAGCTTGCCCGAGGACGACACTTTCGCGCCGTGGGTCAGGTGACCACCGTGAGCCAGGCTCATGCCGAGAATGGTGTCGCCTGGCTGGATCAGCGCCAGGTACACGGCGCTGTTGGCCGAGGAGCCGGAGTGCGGCTGAACGTTGGCGTAATCGGCGCCGAACAATTGCTTGGCGCGCTCAATGGCCAGTGCCTCGACTTTATCGACGTGCTCGCAGCCACCGTAGTAGCGCTTGCCCGGATAGCCTTCGGCGTATTTGTTGGTCAGGCCGCTGCCTTGCGCTTCCATCACGCGCTTGCTGGTGTAGTTCTCCGACGCGATCAGCTCGATGTGATCTTCCTGACGTTGCTCCTCGGCATTCATCGCCGCCAGCAGTGCATCGTCGTAACCCTGGATCTGGTCTTGCTTGCTGAACATCGCGTCTCTCCCAGCGGCATCTGTGCGCCATTCGTCTCGGTAAGGCACCGGCAGTGATGGCAGTGCCCTTTGATGCGATGGTATGACCGGCGCAGACAGCTCAAATGCCTGCGGACGCCACGCAAAGGTGCGTTTACGACATGGCTGGAAATGACTGCAGAATGCGTTCCCCTGTAGGAGCTGCCGAAGGCTGCGATCTTTTGACTTTGACTTTGAAGATCAAAAGATCGC
>NZ_QETJ01000228.1:0-6156 GCF_003105095.1 Pseudomonas sp. NDM
ACAACCAAAGGCAAAAGATCGCAGCCTTCGGCAGCTCCTGCAGGGGGCCGTTCATGGAGAAAGTGATAGCGCAACGCCATGGTCTGAATCTTGCCTTGCTTCTGCCCTTGAACACGATCGCCTTACAAAGGCGCTCGACAATGGGAAGTTTCGCTACAGAGCCGGCCTACAGAGCGGGCGAGGGTGAACTTTCGAGGCCTTTTAGAGGGCACGGGTCGCGGCGCAAAAGCTCGCGATGCACGCCAATGGTGCGTGGTGTCCAGAGGAGTCATGAGGCATGCAGGCTTTCCTTTCACCGGGGATCAAATTGCTGGGGCGGTTTGGCTTCGCTGGTAAATTCCAGTTGTTGTTTCTGCTGTTCATTCTGCCGTTGGCCGGCAGCCTGTTGATGATCGGCCATGATTATCGCGAGAAGCTCAACCTGATCGCCGGCGAGCGTACCGGCGTGGGTCAATTGCTTGCGCTGGATGCGCTGGACAACCTGCTCGCCGCTCAACGTGACCGCGCCGCCCGCTGGCGCGCCACCGAGACCAACCGTCAGCCGACACCGGCCACCCTCGCCGCAATGGCAGCATTCGACGGCGTGCAACCGGCGGTACTGCAAGCCACCACGGAGCTGGGCAATGCGCTGAATCAGCAAGGCGCCGAGGGTCAAATTCTCGCTCGCTACCAAGCATTGCAAACCGCGCTCAATGGCCTGGACTCGAAAAGCCTCAGCAGCGTCGGTTGGTGGCCGGACGGTTACGACCGTTTCACCAATGCCCTGGGCGCGCTGCAAGCGTTGCGCGAGCAGATCGTCATGGACAATCGCCTGACCCTCGCGCCGTGGCTGGAAACCTACCTGCTGACGCAGATTTCCACGCAGCACGCGCCGGACCTGATCGAGCGGGTCGGGCGTCTCGCGGCGGTCGGTCAGGCCTCAGTCGTCTCCGGCCAGTTCACCCTGCAGAGCCGCTTGCAGTTGCGCGACCTGCGCAGCCGCATCGGCGACGCCCGCGAGCAACTGGTGAAAACCGCCGGCCTGCTGGAGGCGCGTCTGCCGGTCGAGCTGCAAGCCTGGGCTGACCAGTATCACGACAGCCTGAAACACCTCGACGGCGGCCTGAAAGTCCTCGACGACGGCGTTTTCGGCGGCAGCATCAACCTCAAGCCGGAAGACTTCGAACGCAGCCTCGACGCGTTGCTCAGCGACCTCGCCTCGCTGCGCCAGCAGTCGCTGGTGGCGCTGGATCAACGGCTCGATGCCTATTACAGCTCGGCGATCCGCCAGTTCATGGTTGTCGCGGCAATTTTCGGATGCCTGCTGTTGGCGGCGCTGTACCTGTTCGTCTGCCTGCAAGCCTCGATCCGCCGCAGCGCCAGCGGCATCACCCTGCTCGCCGAAGCTTTGCGCGACGGCAACCTGAGCCTGCAAGTGCCGGTGGTGGGCCGCGATGAGCTGGCGGCGATCAGCACCGCGCTCAACGTCGCCGTGGTGCAACTGCGCAGCAGCATGCTCGGCGTCGACCACGAGACCTCGCAGCTGAGCAACGCGGTGCGTAGCCTCAACCAACACTCCAGCGGCGCCCTAGGTGAAGTCGAGGCGCAGCAGTTGCAGATCAGCCAGATCGCCGCTGCCGCCACGCAATTGGCCGCCACCTCGCAAGGCGTCGCGCAGAGTTGCGAACAGGCCTCCGGCAGCGCCCAGCACACCCGGCGCATCGCCGCCGACAGCAGCCGCGACAGCCAGCGCACCACGGCAAGCATTCAGCAACTCAATCAGCGGCTGAACGACACCGCCGCCGCGCTCGGCCGGGTCAGCGAGCAAGGCCAACAGATTCAACTGGTGGTCGACACCATCCGTGGCGTCGCCGAGCAGACCAACCTGCTCGCACTCAATGCCGCCATCGAAGCCGCCCGCGCCGGGGAACAGGGTCGCGGTTTTGCCGTGGTCGCTGACGAGGTGCGCAGCCTCTCGCAACGCACGCAATCGTCCACCGCGCAAATCGCCGGCACCGTCGACAGCCTGCGCGCCACGGTCAACGAGGCCGTGAGCCTGATGGAGGCCGCCTGCGGCCAGGCCCAGTCGGATGCCGAAGCGGTCACCGGACTCGGCGAACGCCTGGGCGAAATCGCCAGCGCCGTACAAAGCGTCACCGACACCCTGGCGCAGATCGCCACGGCGGTTGAAGAACAGGCCACCACCGCCGATGAAGTCAGCTGCAATATCCAACAGGTCGATCAGGCGGCGGTGCGTTTGCTTGAAGGCGCACGCGCGGTGAACCTCGCGGCGGATACCTTGAGCCAGGGCAGCGATGCCCTGAACGCCAATACCGCCAGATTCCAGCTACGCTGACGCCCTCCCCGCCCCCGATTTTCGGGGTCCGAGGATAAGCGGTTGAAAACAGGAAGAAATATTTTCGATTTACGCTTGACGCTTTGCCAATTCAGGGGAATAATGCGCGCCACTTGGCTACATAGCTCAGTTGGTTAGAGCATAGCATTCATAATGCTGGGGTCCGGGGTTCAAGTCCCTGTGTAGCCACCAAGTACTAAAAACGGTTTACCGAAAGGTAGGCCGTTTTTTTATGCCTTGAGAAAAGTTGCGCTTTGCTTCACTTGTAAACTACCGCTTACCTCAGCGGATCAATGGCGCGCATCCCAACAGAAAAACTCCGCGGGGATCGCTTTCGCGAGCAGGCTCGCTCCCACAAGGGCATCGTTTTCGGCCAATCGATTGGCGCCGCCGCTGAGCGGGGGGGGCAGTAATCCCCACCCGGTTTGCACACCGCCGGCCCGCTAGATAAAGTCCCCTAGACTTTTACCCCCACGGACGGAGAGCCCGCGTGTTTCCAGCCCAGCCCTTGAGCCGCTTTCGCCTGCCAGCCCTGACACTGCTTGTCAGCGCCCTGACCCTCACCGCATGCAACGCCCCGCCCTCTTCTTCCTTGCCGCTGGCACCGGAAGCCGCTTCCGGTTACCGCACTGATCTGCAAACCCATCACGCCGATAAACACATGGCCGCTGCTGCCAATCCGCTGGCGGCCGAAGCCGGGCGGGAAATGTTGCGTCAGGGTGGTTCGGCGATTGATGCGGCGATTGCGATGCAGGCGGTGTTGACGCTGGTTGAGCCGCAGTCTTCCGGGATCGGTGGCGGGGCGATGATTGTGTTGTGGGATGGCAAGCAGGTGCGCACCTATGACGGCCGCGAAACGGCGCCTGCCGGGGCGACCGAGAAGCTGTTCCTGAAGGCTGATGGTAAACCGATGGCCTTCACGCAAGCGCAGATCGGCGGGCGATCGGTCGGTACGCCGGGGGTGTTGCGCGCGCTGGAGCTGGCGCATCGACAACATGGTCGCCTGCCCTGGGCGAATCTGTTTGAGCCGGCGATCGAACTGGCCGAGCAAGGCTTTGCGATTTCCCCGCGCCTGCATTCGCTGCTGACCGCCGACCCACTAATACGCCAGTCGCCAGATATGGCCGCGTACTTTCTCAATGACGATGACAGCGTCAAAGCTGTCGGCACGCGCCTGCAGAACCCGAAGTTGGCCGCCGTGCTCAAACGCATCGCCAATGAAGGTGCCGATGCGCTGTACAAAGGTCCGATCGCAGAAGAGATCGTCGCCAAGGTTCAACAGCACGCCAACCCAGGCAGCCTGTCGCTCAGCGATTTGCAGCGCTATCAGGCCAAGGAACGCGCGCCGCTGTGTACTGATTACAAACGCTGGCAGGTCTGCGGCATGCCGCCGCCGTCGTCGGGAGGGATCGCCGTGGCGCAGATTCTCGGCACGTTGCAGGCGCTGGAAACTCGCGACCCACGCCTGTCACTTACCCCGCTCAAACCAGTCCAAACCAATAAGCCGGCCGGCATCGAACCGAATCCGCAAGCGGTGCATCTGATTGCCGAGGCCGAACGCCTGGCCTATGCCGACCGCGCGCAATACGTCGCCGACACCGACTTCGTCCCGGTGCCGGTAAAAGGGTTGCTCGATCCGGCCTATCTGGCCAGCCGCGCCAGTCTGATCGGCGAACGCAGCATGGGCAGCGCCAGACCGGGTACACCGCCGGGCGTGCAGGTGGCCTACGCACCGGATCGCTCGCCGCTGCGCATCTCGACCTCGCAAGTGGTGGCGGTGGATGACCTCGGCGGCGCCGTGTCGATGACCACCACCATCGAAGCCGCGTTCGGCTCGCACCTGATGGTTCAGGGTTTTCTGCTGAACAACCAGATGACCGACTTCTCGTTCATCCCCGAAGAGAACGGGCAGAAAGTCGCCAACCGCGTCGAACCGGGCAAACGCCCACGCTCGTCGATGGCGCCGACGCTGATCTTTGATCGCAACACTGGCGAATTTGTCGCCACGGTCGGCTCCCCCGGCGGCTCGCAAATCATCGAATACGTTGCGAAAACCACTATCGGCCTGCTCGACTGGAACCTCGACGCGCAAAGTGCGATCAACCTGCCCAACTTCGGCAGCCGCAACGGCCCGACCGAACTGGAACAGGGACAGTTCAGCCAGGCGCTGATTCAGGCACTCAAGGACAAGGGCCACACGATCAGCGAAATCGACATGACCAGCGGCACCCAAGCGATCGTGCGGGTGAAGGACGCGCAAGGCAAAGCGACGTTGACGGGGGGAGCCGATCCTCGGCGTGAGGGAGAAGCGTTGGGGGATTGAGTATTACGAAGTGGGGAGAAAAGGCTTACCGGGAGGTAAGTTTTTTCTCCTCACGGCTACTGTCTTATCGATCAGCGATTCGCCACTAAATGCACCCCAAACAGCAAATAGCACCCACCTGCCAACCGATCCAGCCACTGGCGCGACCGTTCGTAGAAGCCAGCAACCCGGCTGCTGGCGAAGAACAGGGCGACGCTGCAATACCAGCTGAACGACAGCGTGGCCATGGTCAGCACGGCCAGCGTCAGCAGAAGCGGTGGTACGTGGGCCGGCATGGCGGTGGCGAAGATGGTGGCGACGAACAGTGCCGATTTCGGGTTGGTCATGTTGCCGAGGAAACCGCGAGCGTAGACGCCGAAATAAGTCTGCCGGGGCGCAGCCGGCCTACCCGGGGCAATCGCAGCTTTGCGCCTGAATTGCTTCAGCCCCAGATAAATCAGGTAGCAACCGCCGGCAATCTTGAAGCCCAGATAGAGGGTCGGCGCGGCGCCGAACAGCGTCTTGATTCCCAAGCCGCCGGCAAGGCCCCACAACACCGTGCCGGTGGCCACGCCCAGCGCAGCCACCACGCCATGTCGGCGCGAGTGACTGGCCGCGAGTTGCGCGATGTTGAAGAAATTCGGCCCGGGCGTGACCACCGCCACTGTCCACAACAGCGTAAGCGACAGCAAAGGGGCCAGATAACCGGCAACAGAAACGTCCATGAGCGTTGCGCCTGTCAGGTGAAATGAGACGTCTACCTTGCTACATCCGCTGACGGTTTTCCATCAACACCGGTTAAACCGCAAGCGTCTTGCCGTCCACTCCATCCCCAATCTTCAGGAAATGCCCGCCCGCCACATGGTGCAGCGTGCGCAATCCATCCTGCCCCTCGAAATGCCAGCGGCCATCGCTGAACACACGCTCGTCGGCCTGGGCGGCGATGACTTCGGCGAGGAACAGGTCGTATTGCTCGTGATTGCGCGGTTCAGGCAGCAGGCGGCATTCGAGCCAGGCGACACAGCCTTCCAGCAACGGCGCTTCAATGTGTTCGCCTGCGAAGGTGTGCAGGCCATACGCCTGAAATTTGTCTCGTCCTTGGTCTCGGTTGATTTCCAGGCCGGACGTGTTGCCGACGGTTTGCACGATATCGGCCTGATTGACGCACGGCACGTTCAGCACAAAGGTGCCGGAGGCTTCGAGCAATTGGCGGGTCCAGGTGGATTTGTCGAGGACGACGGCGACTTTCGGCGGTTCGAAATCCAGCGGCATGGCCCAGGCGGCGGCCATGATATTGCGTTGCCCGTCGTGAGCGGCACTGACGAGAACGGTCGGCCCGTGATTGAGCAGGCGATAGGCTTTGTTCAGGGGTACCGGACGGCGGTGGGAGTCGCTCATGGGATCTGCTCCGGGGGAAAAGGAGCCGATTGTAGCGTTGTCACTGGAGAATCACAGAACCTGTAGGAGTGAGCCTGCTCGCGATAGCGGTCTGCCAGTCAACATCAAAGTTGAATGTCAG
>NZ_QETJ01000229.1:0-5967 GCF_003105095.1 Pseudomonas sp. NDM
CAGCTGCCCAATACCCGTGTAGCCCTGCGTAACTCATGCGGGAGCAAGCTCCCTCGCCACAATTGCGTGTTCTAGTCGAACATGAAGAGCGCATCGTTACAGAACTGCGCCTCGAACCGCCCCGCCGGCATCGGCCGTCCGAACAGATAACCCTGCACCTCATCGCAGCCATGCTCACGCAGGAAGTCCAGTTGCTCGTGGGTTTCCACGCCCTCGGCAATTACCGCCAGGTTCAGGCTGTGGGCCATGGCGATAATTGCACGGGCGATCTGTGCGTCCTGTTCGCCGGACGGCAGGCCGTCAACGAAGGTGCGGTCGATCTTCAGCACGTCGATCGGGAATTGCTTGAGGTAGTTCAGCGATGAATAACCGGTGCCGAAGTCATCGACTGCGATACTCAGGCCGAGGTTTTTCAGTCCGGCAAGAATCTGCATTGCCTCGCTGACTTCGCGCATCAGGATACTTTCGGTCAGTTCCAGTTCCAGACACGCCGGTGGCAGGCCGGTTTCCCGCAGGATCGTCGCGATCCGGGTGCCCAACTGGCCGTCGGAAAACTGCCGTGCGGAGATGTTCACCGAGACCTTCGGCACCCGCACCCGCTGCTGGTGCCAGGTTTTCAGCTGTCGACAGGCCTCGCTGATGACCCAGTCGCCAACGTCCACCACCAGCCCGAGCTCTTCCAGCACCGGAATGAAATCCCCCGGCGGCACCAGTCCACGCCGCGGATGGCGCCAGCGCAGCAGCGCTTCGGCGCCGGTCAAACGTTTGCCGTCGCCGCTGAACTGTGGCTGGTAATACAGGACGAATTCGTTCTGCTCCAGCGCATGACGCAAATCGCTTTCCAGCTCCAGACGTTCCAGCGCACTGGCGTTCATGTCGGCCTGATAGAACTGGAAGTTGTTCTTGCCGCGTTCCTTGGCGTGGTACATCGCGGTGTCGGCGTTCTTCATCAATTGGCTGAGTTCGTTGCCGTCCTGCGGGCTCAGGGCAATGCCGATACTGGCGGTGACGAAGAACTCGCGGCCCTCCAGCACGAACGGCCGCACCAGACTGGCGAGGATCTGCTCGGCGACATGAATCGCCCGGTTCAGCGCCAGTTCACGGCTGGAGCGATGCTGCAACAGCAAGGTGAATTCATCACCACCCATGCGCGCCACTGTGTCGTCGTCATCGACGCAGGCCAGCAGACGCGTGGCCATGTCCTTGAGCATGCGGTCGCCAGCGGCGTGGCCAAGTGAGTCATTGATCGGTTTGAAACGGTCGAGGTCGAGGAACATCAGCACCACCCACGACTTCTGCCGTTCGGCCGCTTGCAGTGCGGTGTGCAGACGGTCCTGGAACAGCGTGCGGTTCGGCAGGTGGGTGAGGGCGTCGTAGTAGGCGAGGCGGTGGATGCGCTGCTCGCTGGCCTTGCGCTCGCTGATGTCGCTGAAGAAACACACGTAACTGGCCAGATCGCCTTCGTCGTCGAGCACGGCGGTGATGCCGACCCACGCCGGGTAATGCTCGCCGTTGCGGCGCTTCATCCACACTTCGCCTTCCCAGGTGCTGTGCTCGTGCAACTGCTTGAGCACGTAGCGCAGGTGCGCGTCCTGCTGCTCGTCGACGGTGAGCATGTTCGGCAATTGGTCGAGGACTTCGCTGACTGTGTAACCGCTGACCCGACTGAACGCTTCGTTGGCCTGGACGATGTAGCCGGCCGGGTCGGTGATCAGGATCGCCGAGGTCGAGTGCTCGAATACCGTAGCAGCCATGCGCAGGTCTTTCTCGGCACGGCGCTGCTGGCTGATATCGCGGCCGACGCCGAGCACGCCTTCGAACGCGCCGTGTTCGTCCCAGACCAGTACCAGGCGCAGTTCGATCGGAATCTTGCGGCCATCGGCGCGCAGGCAGTCGAACAGGAACAGCTGGGTTTGCACCTGACTGCGCAGCAACGCCAGTTGCTCTGGCTTGTCCAGCGCTTTGCTGACGCGGTCCATCAGCGTGTAGATGCCGTTCAACTGCCCGGGGTTAGCGATGGTCGATTGCCAGCCATTCTGGAAAATCCATTCGGCGTTGTAGCCAAGCACAGCCTGCACCGACGGGCTGACGTAGTTCAGCGAAAGCTTGGAGTCGGTGGAGAAAATCACGTCGCTGATGCTTTCGGCGAGCATGCGGTAGCGCTGCTCGCTGTCACGCAGCGATTCGCTGGCCTCGATCTGTTCGGTGATGTCCTTGGCGACGCCGATGATCCGCGTGACCTGATCGTGCTTGTCCCGCGCCAGTGCCTGTTCACGAATGTCGAAGCGCCGCCACTTGCCGTCGCGATGGCGGAAGCGCAGCTGGCATTGCAACAGCTGGCTGTAACCGGCGTGGCGCTGCAACTGCCGCGAACGATGGTAATAGTCGGCGTCTTCCGGGTGCAGGAGGATTTCCCAGAAGTATTCGCCCATCTGATGCAGTTCAGTGCGGTTGTAGCCGAGGGTCTGGCCGAGGTGGTGGTTGCTGAAAATCATCCGCTGGCTGATCACGTCCTGCACATACAGATGATCCGGCACGGTGCGCACCACGTCCGACCAGAAGCCTTCGCGCTCCAGCAACGACAGTTCGATCAGCTTGCGGCTGGTGATGTCGTTGATGCTGAGGATCACCGCTTTATAGTCGTGCTGCTCGCTCGGCAGGCGCAGGACCATCCACAGGTGCTGGTCGCGGCCATTGCTGTTGGGCAGTTTGATTTCCAGTTCCAGCTGCTTCTGCTGCTGCAGCACGGCGTCGAGGATCTGCTGACCGATCGCGCACTGCGGATGGCGCTGGCCGTCGATCAGCAGTTGCCAGGCATCGTCGCAGGAATGCACATCAAGCAGTTGCAGGGCGACCTGATTGACCTCGGTAACGCGCATTTCCGCGAGCAATTGCTGGCGCTGCTGCGGTTGGTCGAGCCAGGCCTTGAGCTGGTCGCTGGTCTGGATCTGCGCCTTGTCGAACATCTGCTTGAGGCCGGACAGGTCAAGCACGCACAAGGCCACGCCGGTGCCTTCGAAAATGTCCTGATAGCGCCGCCGGCCTTCATGCACCTGGCGCTGGCGGCGGCGCATGTTGAGCAGGGCAATCACCGGCAGCATCGAGAACGCCAGGCCGAGCAGGCATTTGCCGATGAACGCCGGCAGCAATTCTTCCAGCACGCGCTGGCGGTCGAACAGCCCGCGCAATTGCCAGTCGCTGCTGCTCAGCGGCACAGTCAGCACGGTGTTGGCGACATCGTCGGGGGTCAGCCCGCCAGCCTTGGCCGAGGGCAATCCGGCTTCGCGGCTGATGATCTGGTGATTGAGGCGGTTTTCCACCAGCCACAATGGGCGCAGGGCGGTGGCGTCCTGTTTGGTCAGCGAGTCGAAGAACGTCGGCGTCAGGCGCAACGCCCAGTAACCGCGACTGCTGCCGCTGGCCTGATGCAACAACAGGTGCACCACCGAGCCGTCATCGGCGTTGCTGAAGTAATGCGCCTGGGCGCGGCTGCGGCGTACCAGTTCGGTCAGGTAATCGGCGTCGGAGCTGTCGCTGGCGCTGTCTCTGATGATCCGGCCGGAGGGCGAGAGCAGGGCCATGCTGCGCAGATCGGGCAGCGAGCGCTGCAGTTTGCGCAAGAGCATCTGCTGTTCGTCGGCGGTTTGCGGTTGCTCGACGATCGGTAGCAGATTGAGGGCGATTTGCGCGTTCAGCGCCATGTTCAGGCTGACTTGCGCGGCGAGGTCGGCGGTGTAGTCGATGGTGTACTGGCGCTGGTTCTTCTGGGTTTCACGCAATTGATCGAGCAGTTGCCAGAACAGCAACGCGAGCAATAACAGCACGAGGGTGGCCAGCGCCCCCTTCAATGTCCCGCGCAGGGGCGAGCCGGGCGCCGGTGGGGTGCTGCTCACAGAGGCTGGCGGAGTGACATTGGTCAAGCTGTGATCCTGCGATTTGGCTGGACTGGCGCGACGTGCACTATAAGCCGGACGCCCGAAGGGCGGCTAGCATGCCTTGAGTTGTGGCGAAGTGCCAGCCCCTCTCGGCTGGACTGCCACCGGTCATTCAGGTAGCTTTGCCGGTTAGACGGGGGCGTTCCAGCCCCTACAATCAGACTTTTTCCAGCGCGCACGCATTGATCGTGATCAAGTGAACGACGCGCACAGTCTGGCCAGGCATCGCCTGCGCTCCAATCATTCATCTGTCACTGACCCAAGGTTCTCCATGGCTCAATACGTCTTCACCATGCATCGGCTGGGCAAAGTTGTTCCGCCGAAGCGGGAAATCCTCAAGAACATTTCGCTGTCCTTCTTCCCCGGCGCCAAGATCGGCGTGCTCGGCCTCAACGGTTCGGGTAAATCCACGCTGCTGAAAATCATGGCCGGCGTCGATACCGAGTTCGAAGGCGAAGCCCGTCCGATGCCGGACCTGAACATCGGTTACCTGCCGCAAGAGCCGCAGCTCGACCCCGCCAAGACCGTACGTGAAGTGGTCGAGGAAGCGGTCAGCGTGATCAAGGATGCGCAAGCGCGCCTGGACGAGGTCTACGCCGCCTACGCCGACCCGGATGCCGACTTCGACAAGCTCGCCGCTGAACAGGCCAAGCTCGAAGCGATCCTGCAGGCCAGCGACGGTCACAACCTCGAGCGCCAGCTGGAAGTCGCCGCCGATGCGTTGCGTCTGCCCGCCTGGGACGCGAAAGTGGAACACCTGTCCGGTGGTGAAAAGCGTCGTGTCGCCCTGTGCCGTCTGCTGCTGTCCGCCCCGGACATGCTGCTGCTCGACGAACCGACCAACCACCTGGATGCCGACTCCGTGGCGTGGCTGGAGCATTTCCTCCACGACTTCCCGGGCACCGTGGTCGCGATCACGCACGACCGGTACTTCCTCGACAACGTCGCCGGCTGGATTCTGGAACTCGACCGCGGCGCGGGCATTCCTTACGAGGGCAACTATTCGGGCTGGCTCGAAGCCAAGTCCGATCGTCTGGCCCAGGAGTCCAAGCAGCAGTCGGCTCATGAAAAAGCCATGAAAGAAGAACTGGAGTGGGTGCGCAAAGGCGCCAAGGCCCGCCAGTCGAAATCCAAGGCACGTCTGCAACGCTTCGAGGAAATGCAATCGCAGGAATTCCAGAAGCGCAGCGAAACCAACGAGATCTATATCCCGGCCGGTCCGCGCCTGGGCGACAAGGTCATCGAGTTCAAGAACGTCACCAAGGGTTACGGCGATCGCGTGCTGATCGACAACCTGTCGTTCTCCATGCCGAAGGGCGCCATCGTCGGCGTGATCGGTGGTAACGGTGCCGGTAAGTCGACGCTGTTCCGCATGCTCATGGGCAAGGAAACCCCGGATTCGGGCAGCATCGAAATCGGCGAAACCGTGCAACTGGCCTGCGTCGACCAGAGCCGCGAAGACCTCGACGGCAGCAAGACCGTGTTCCAGCAGATCTCCGACGGTTCCGACCAGATCCGCATCGGCAACTACGAGATCCCGTCGCGCACCTACGTCGGCCGCTTCAACTTCAAGGGCGGCGACCAGCAGAAGTTCGTCAAGGATCTGTCCGGCGGTGAGCGCGGTCGTCTGCACCTGGCGCTGACCCTGAAGGAGGGCGGCAACGTCCTGCTGCTCGACGAACCGTCCAACGACCTCGACGTGGAAACCCTGCGTTCGCTGGAGGAAGCCCTGCTGGACTTCCCGGGCGCCGCCATTGTGATCTCCCACGATCGGTGGTTCCTTGACCGTGTCGCCACGCACATCCTGGCGTACGAAGACGACTCGCAAGCGGTGTTCTTCGAAGGCAACTACACCGAGTACGAAGCCGATCGCAAGAAACGCCTCGGTGAAGCAGCGGCCCAGCCACACCGGGTACGTCACAAGAAACTGGCCTGATATCGGGTTGGTTGCAGAAAGAGCGGAGCCTTCGGGCTCCGTTTTTTTTGCCCGGTTTTTTTCAGCGGGACCGAGGTGTGGCCATCGCGAGCAGGC
>NZ_QETJ01000230.1:0-5959 GCF_003105095.1 Pseudomonas sp. NDM
ACATGGGATTGATGTACGCCCTGTAGGAGCTGCCGAAGGCTGCGATCTTTTGATCTTAAAGTGGTTTGCTGGCGACGCTGACGCCCATGGTGTGGCTCGCACCCGGCGCCAGGCTCACGATGTCATCCATCACATTCGCCGTCTCGATGCACAGCATGCGCTGCCAGCCGTCGTTGTCCATGTCGGGCAATGCGGCGGCGCGGTCGATCCACGGGTTCCAGATCACCGCAGTCCGCGAGCCTGTAGCCGTCAGCACGATGCGTCGTTCCCAGGTCGGATCAACGATGCTCAGCTGTGGCGGAGCGTCAAGGTAGATGCGGTCGGTCTCGCCACTGAAATGCAGATCGCCGCTCTGGCTGGCCGTGTTCCAGTCATCCAGGGTCTCGATGTAATTCAGCCCGGCCACGCCGTCGACATGCACAGTGCGCACGTCACTCACGGCGAAATACGTGTGCAGCGCCTGACTCAATGTGACGGTGTCAGTACCACGGTTATGGCTGGTCAGGCTGTAATGCAGTTGATCCGCCAGATGCAGGGTGAGGGTCAGATCGACCTCGTGCGGCCAGCCCGGCAGGCCGCCTTCCGGGTAGGGCAGCTTGAACTCGACCTTGATGCCGTCAGCCTCTGATTCGATGTTGCCCAACTCCCAGTCCATCGCCCGCACCAGACCGTGCGCGGGGGCCGGTTGCTCGCCGGTATACATGGCCTGCACGCTGTGCGGGTTGCGTTCGAACTTGCCGAACCACGGCCAGCACACCGGCACACCGGCGCGGATGCTCTTGCCGGTCTTGAACTCGGCCTTGTCGTTGAGCCAGATGATCGGCGGCTGGCCGTCGATCTGATAACTGAGGATGTGCGCGCCTTGCTGGGCCACCAGCACTTCGGCCTTGCCGTGGCGGATGCGCCAGCAGTTCAGTTCATCCTGTTTGACGGCTTCAACGTTGGGCGTGTTCATGGGCAACTCTCGATCAGACACTGGGGACGACTATCGACCGCAAAACGGCCGCGAGGTTTAACGCGCGCGTGGCGGCACCGAGCGGGTGCGACCACTGCCGTCGATGGCAACGAAGACGAAAACCGCTTCGGTAACCTTGCGCCATTCGCTGGACAGTGGGTCATCGCTCCACACTTCGACCATCATCTGGATCGAGCTGCGGCCGATTTCCAGGGTCTGGGTATAAAAGGACAACTGCGCGCCTACGGCGACCGGCACGAGAAACGCCATGCGGTCGATGGCGACGGTGGCGACGCGGCCACCGGCAACACGGCTGGCCATGGCGGTGCCGGCCAGATCCATTTGCGCGACCAGCCAGCCGCCGAAAATATCGCCAAAGCCATTGGTTTCGCGCGGAAGTGCGGTGATTTGCAGGGCCAGGTCGCCCTGTGGGATCGGATCTTCTTGTTCGAGCTCTATCATGCCGAGGGGCCTCTGACCCGTGACTCTTCGTGGGTATTGCGGGTGGTAGCCGTCTTCAAGAAAAACGATTCAACACCGAACACACTGCGTTCGTCACGTTTTCCATCAGGCGCCTAAAGGGAAACTCTGCGAAAAAGGCTAAATCCCGAGCAAAGGACGGGCCAACAACGTTTTCGCACAGTAACCTCTTACAAATCCTGCGCAGGTGGCGAGTATATCGGTCGATAGACCCCGCGACGACCACCCGGTTCTGATTTCGACCGTCAATTACGCACCTCTATGTGCTTTTTCGAACAATTTGCTATGGTGCCGAACCTGTCCAAGCCACCGCCAGCGTTGTTGTGGCGACAGATTCGACTATAAGAGAAGCCCTTGCCATGACCACAGCGCCTTCGAGCCTCGCGCAGCCCGAGCAACCCGCACGACCGTTGACCCGCAATGACTACAAGACTCTGTCGCTGTCCGCCCTTGGCGGGGCGCTGGAGTTTTACGATTTCATCATCTTCGTTTTCTTCGCCACCGTGGTCGGCAAGCTGTTCTTCCCGGCCGACATGCCCGAGTGGCTGCGCTTGATGCAGACCTTCGGCATCTTTGCGGCCGGCTATCTGGCGCGGCCGCTGGGCGGCATCGTCATGGCGCACTTCGGCGACCTGCTGGGGCGCAAGAAAATGTTCACCCTGAGCATTTTCATGATGGCCGTACCGACGCTGATCATGGGCCTGCTGCCGACCTACGCGCAGATCGGCATCTGGGCGCCGATCCTGTTGCTGGTGATGCGGGTGATCCAGGGCGCCGCGATTGGCGGTGAGGTGCCGGGGGCGTGGGTCTTCGTTTCCGAACACGTACCGCAAAAGCACATCGGCTACGCCTGCGGCACCCTCACCAGCGGTCTGACTGCCGGCATCCTCCTTGGCTCGCTGGTCGCCACGGCGATCAACAGCATTTATACGCCCGTTGAAGTGTCGGATTACGCCTGGCGGATTCCGTTCCTGCTTGGCGGCGTGTTCGGCCTGTTCTCGGTGTATCTGCGCCGCTGGCTGCACGAAACCCCGGTATTCGCCGAACTGCAACTGCGTAAGGCACTGGCCGAAGAAGTGCCGCTGCGCGCGGTACTGCGTGACCACCGCGGCGCCATCGCCATCTCGATGCTGCTGACCTGGTTGCTGTCGGCAGGCGTCGTCGTGGTGATTCTGATGACCCCGACCGTGCTGCAAACGGTCTACCACTTCTCGCCAACCACCGCGCTGCAAGCCAACAGTCTGGCGATCGTCTTCCTCAGCCTCGGCTGCATCGGCGCCGGCGCACTGGCTGATCGCTTCGGCGCCGGTCGCGTATTCGTGTTCGGTTGCCTGGGCCTGCTGATCAGCTCCTGGACCTTCTACCACAGCCTCGCCGACCACCCGAACTGGCTGTTCCCGCTGTACGCATTGACCGGTCTGCTGGTCGGCACGATTGGCGCGGTGCCGTACGTGATGGTCAAGGCGTTCCCTCCGGTGGTGCGATTCAGCGGGTTGTCGTTTTCGTACAACGTCGCTTACGCAATTTTCGGTGGCTTGACGCCGATGGTGGTGAGCCTGCTGTTGAAGGAAAGCGCGATGGGGCCGGCTTACTACGTAGCGGTGCTGTGCGGGATGGGGATGGTGGTGGGAGCGTGGCTGTGGAAAAAAGGCCGCTGATTGGTGCTTCCCTACGGCTGTGGCTCTCGCCAGCGCGAGAGCCTTGCTTCACACTCGCCAACCGGTAGTCGAGCGCCATGCTCAAGCATGTGAGCCAAGGAATTCGCAGCATGGAGACGGTCGATCACTTGATGTTCAACCATCAAATCCAGTAACCACAGCGCACCGTGTACCTGTAATCCATCTCGTTGAGCCTGACGCCGCAACTTGCCGTCTCCGGTCAAGAGCGGCCGGCCTGTTTCCTGAGCGAGCAAGTAGCAAGACACGTCAGCCAGTGAGCTGTTGTTGTGCTCGATTTTCAATCCGAAAAGTCTGATCACCCCCGATTCGTCGAACGACTCAACGTTCAATCCTCGCTCAAGCAGTTCTTCATGAGGGAAGTCTGCGAGCTCCTGCATTACAAAGTCAGTGCAACAAAGGGTGAGCGGCAGTTGAAACATCTGCTCCAGCAATCCGGCATTTCTGAAGTCAATCCATATATTCGTATCGCTGATGTAGATCAGACTCATGCATTTTCCAGTGAGCCCAGGAAATTAGGGTCCAGTGCGCTCACTGGTTTGCGCAGAAGTTCAGCGGCTCTGGATTTACTGATCAATCCTTCGGCCAGAGCCCAGAATGCCAGCGACTCGAACCTTTGTGGTGGTTTGCATGGCAACGGCTCAGGTTCCGATTTGCGCCAGCCATTGGCACTGAATTGGATAGTCAGCGATTTGTAGCCGTTCTCGCTGAGAACCCTCAGATCTTTGAGTCGTCTCAGCGCCGCGTGCATGGAGATGCCGTATTGGCGCTTGGCAATCAGTAACTCACGTGGGTGAACTCTGGATCGAGGATGGCTACCGAAATCACTGGTGACGCCTTTTGCCGGATAGAGGAAGGCGCCGGCGAATCGATGGCAGCAATTTTCCTTGTCCTTCTCGGGCATATTTTCCGGTAATGCCATTACCCAGTGACCGAGCTCGTGAGCGGCAGTAAACCTGATTCTTTCGCCAGGGCGGTCCGCATTCAATGCAATCAGCACGTGCTCGCCGTTGCCAGTGGCAGCACAGGCGCCGTCGAAATCATCCGGGCCATGGAGCATCGCAACCTTGATACTGTGCTCTTCCAGTTGCTCGGTCAGGTTGGCAATCGGGTCGCTACCGATGCCCCAGAACTGGCGAAGCTCTTCAGCCGCCTGCTCGGCTTCATCGAGGCAGGAAACCTGGATCATTTGTGAGGGGGTTGCCGGGGTATAGATATCAGCGGGATTGAAACATTCCTCTAGCGCTATGTAGCGCTCGAGGTGTTCACGAATGTTCTCTTCCACCTGTGCCTGACGATATTTAGGCATCCTTGCCAGTTTGCGAAACTCCAGCGGCGCGAGCGCAATCGCATCCGCACGAAAGAAATACTCCGGGCTGACATTAAGAGCTTTGGCCAGTTGCAGCAGGCGAGTCGAGTTCGGAGTGCTCAACCCTTTTTCATATTTGCTCAGGGCTTGTTTGGTTATGTCGCCGAGCTGATCGGCCAAAGCCTCAAGAGTGAGGCCTTTTTGCAGGCGTGCGCGGCGAATACGGTCGTTTATCATGGGTTCCTCTCGTGGTTGACAAGACTATCTTTTGCTAGTGATTTGTCAACTTCGAAAAAGGTTTCTTCTGTTCTGCCGCGAGTGATGCTGGCCTTTCATCCAATTGTCATATTTCAGCCATAGAGTGTTCACATGGCCTGCCGATACTTGGCCCCGACTTAACACACCCTATCTGCTAGGAGTAAGGCATGAAACTGAAGCGTTTGATGGCGGCAATGACTTTTGTCGCTGCTGGCGTTGCGACTGCCAACGCGTTCGCCGCTGTTGACCCTGCTATCCCGAGCTACACCAAGACCACTGGTGTGTCGGGCAACCTGTCCAGCGTCGGTTCCGATACCCTGGCTAACCTCATGACCCTCTGGGCCGAGAACTACAAAAAAGAATACCCGAACGTCAACATCCAGATTCAGGCAGCAGGCTCGGCCACTGCACCACCTGCGCTGACCGAAGGCACCTCTAACCTGGGCCCGATGAGCCGCAAGATGAAGGACACCGAACTGGCGGCCTTCGAGCAGAAGTACGGCTACAAGCCCACTGCTATCCCGGTTGCCGTGGACGCCCTGGCGGTGTTCGTGCACAAGGACAACCCGATCCAGCACCTGACCATGGAACAGGTTGATGCGATCTTCTCGTCGACCCGCCTGTGCGGCGCCAAGGCCGACGTGAAAACCTGGGGCGATCTGGGCGTGACCGGCGACCTGGCCAACAAGCCAGTGCAATTGTTCGGCCGCAACTCGGTCTCCGGCACCTACGGCTACTTCAAGGAAGAAGCCCTGTGCAAAGGCGACTACAAGCCTAACGTCAACGAGCAACCAGGTTCGGCGTCGGTAGTGCAGTCGATCAGCTCCTCGCTCAACGGCATCGGTTACTCGGGCATCGGTTACAAGACCGCCAGCGTGAAAACCGTACCTCTGGCCAAGAAAGGCAGCTCCGAGTTCATCGAAGACACCGAAGAAAACGCCCTGAACGGCAAGTATCCGCTGTCGCGCTTCCTCTACGTTTACGTCAACAAGGCCCCGAACAAGCCTCTGGCCCCGCTGGAAGCCGAGTTCGTGAAGCTGGTGCTGTCGAAACAGGGCCAGGAAGTGGTAGTGAAAGACGGCTACATCCCGCTGCCAGCCAAGGTTGCTGCCAAAGCTCTGGCTGACCTGGGTCTGCAGGAAGGCGGCGCGGTCGCCAAGAAATAACACTTTGGATCCGGGGGCAAAACCCGGACCTGCTGAAACCCTGTAGGAACTGACGAGGGAACCGAGGCTGCGATCTTTTGATCTGGCTTCTGATCACAAGATCAAAAGATCGCAG
>NZ_QETJ01000231.1:0-5894 GCF_003105095.1 Pseudomonas sp. NDM
GGTCTCGCATTCCAACTGTAGGAGCTGCCGAAGGCTGCGATCTTTTAGGGCATTCCCCAATTAGCAAGTTGCCCACACCTGCTGTGCACCCGACTGTGGATAACCTGAGCACATACCGCTGTAACCCTTCTGTCATGCGGCTTTGCACGATTTGTTCACTTTTCGTTCAATTGATCCGACGAAACGGAAATCCAGCGTAAAAACAAACAGTTACCGTCGTTTATCACCATTAGAAGAAAGCAGTGCAGTGCTTATGCCCGGCCTCAACGCTTGCGCACAATTACTGTGGAGCAACCTGTGGATAAGCCGTTCATGACCGCCGCAGGTGCTGGATTTGCCTAGCCCCGGGGCAATTGCTCGTTTTTTAACCAACCTGACGCGAGCAAAACTGGAGCCTGATCAACGGCTTTGCGCTGAATTGGTGCCTCGGAGCATGTCAAAAAGAGCGCCGATGCGCTGTCATCGGTGCCTGCGGGCGGATGCGCAAAGCGTTCCTGACTCAATGGCCAGGAAATTGCTTTGTCCACAGGCACAACTCCAAGTCAGTCGAGCCTGCCATGTCCATCGCCCCTTCCCCACCGCGCCTGCAGCTGCGCCAGATCAGCAAACGCTATCCCGGTTGCCTGGCCAACGATGCCATCGACCTGAGCATCGCGCCGGGTGAAATCCATGCCCTGCTCGGGGAAAACGGCGCAGGCAAAAGCACGTTGATGAAGATCATTTACGGTGTCACCCAGTGTGATAGCGGTGAAATGCTCTGGCAGGGGCAGCGCGTGCAGATCCGCAATCCGGCGCAGGCGCGGCAGTTAGGCATCGGCATGGTGTTCCAGCATTTCTCGCTGTTCGAAACCCTCAGCGTCGCTCAGAACATTGCCTTGGCGATGGGCGCGGCGGCGGGCACGCCCAGGCAACTGGAACCGAAGATTCGCGAAGTATCACGGCGTTATGGCATGGCGCTGGAACCGGAGCGACTTGTCCACAGCCTGTCGATTGGCGAGCGGCAGCGGGTAGAAATCATTCGCTGCCTGATGCAGGACATCCGCCTGTTGATTCTCGATGAGCCGACCTCGGTGCTGACGCCGCAAGAGGCTGACGAATTGTTCATCACCCTGCGTCGCCTGGCCGCCGAGGGCTGCAGCATTCTGTTTATCAGCCACAAGCTCGGTGAAGTGCGCGCCTTGTGCCACAACGCCACGGTGCTGCGCGGCGGTCGGGTTGCCGGGCATTGCCTGCCGGCCGAATGTTCGGATCAGCAACTGGCGCAACTGATGGTCGGCGAAGCGGCGGCGTTGATTGGCGAGTATCCGAAGGTCAGCGGTGGCGCGACTTTTCTACAGGTTGACGGGTTGAGTTGGCACAATCCGGATCCGTTTGGTTGCTCGCTGCACGACATCGACTTGCAAGTCCGCAGCGGTGAAATCGTCGGCATCGCCGGGGTCGCTGGCAATGGACAGGACGAGTTGCTCGCCCTGCTCAGCGGCGAACAGCCCTTGCCTCGTGCGCAAGCGGCGACCATTCGCTTCGCTGAGCGCAACGTCGCTGACGTGCGCCCGGATGCGCGGCGCAAACTGGGCCTGGCCTTCGTCCCCGCCGACCGACTCGGCCACGGCGCGGTGCCGGAGTTGAGTCTGGCCGATAACGCCCTGCTCAGCGCTTTCCAGCAAGGCCTGGTCAGCCACGGGCTGATTCAACGCGGCAAAGTCGAAGCCCTCGCGCAACAGATCATCCAGCGTTTCGGCGTTAAAACTCCAGGCACGCAAACCGCCGCGCGCAGCCTCTCCGGCGGCAACCTGCAGAAATTCATCCTTGGTCGGGAGATCCTTCAGCAGCCGAAATTACTGATCGCCGCGCACCCGACCTGGGGCGTCGATGTCGGCGCCGCCGCGACCATCCATCGCGCCTTGATCGCCCTGCGCGATGCCGGCGCGGCGATCCTGGTGATTTCCGAAGACCTCGATGAACTGTTCCAGATCAGCGATCGCCTCGGCGCGCTGTGCAGCGGGCGTCTGTCGGCGCTGCAAGACACCTGCGCGACACAACTGAGCGATGTCGGCGCGTGGATGGCTGGCCAGTTCGATCACTCACCTTGCGCCGCCTCGGTTTAACGGAGTTTCAACCATGCTGCTTTCTCTCGAACCCCGTGGTCAGCAATCGCGCCTGATGCTGTGGTGCTCGCCGTTATTGGCGGCGGTGCTGACTCTCGGCTGCGGCTCGCTGTTGTTCATCGCGCTGGGCCACGATCCACTGCAAACCTTGCACACGTTGTTGATCGCGCCGGTCAGCGATCTGTATGGCGTGTCCGAATTACTGGTCAAGGCGCTGCCGATTCTGCTCTGCGCACTGGGACTGGCCGTGGCCTATCAGGCGCGAATCTGGAACATCGGCGCCGAAGGCCAGTTGCTCCTCGGCGCGCTGGCCGGCAGTGCTGTGGCGGTGAACATTATCGATGTGCAAAGTCGTTGGGCGCTGGTGCTGATTCTGCTGACCGGCACCTTTGCCGGTGCCGCATGGGCCGGGCTCACCGCGTGGCTGCGCACGCGTTTCAACGCCAACGAAATCCTCACCAGCATCATGCTCAACTACATCGCATTGAACCTGCTGCTGTTCTGCGTGCACGGGCCTTTGAAGGATCCGGCGGGCTTCAATTTCCCCGAGTCGGCGATGTTCGGCGACGCCAGTCGTTTGCCGCTGCTGCTGGAGGACGGGCGGGTTCATGCCGGGGTGTATTTCGCCCTGCTCGCGCTGGTCGCGGTGTGGGTGTTGCTGCAGAAAAGCTTTATCGGTTTCCAGATCAAAGTGCTCGGTCTGGACAAGCGTGCGGCAGGCTTCGTCGGCTTTCGCGAGAAGCGCCTGATCTGGCTGGCGCTGTTGATCAGCGGTGGTCTGGCGGGACTGGCCGGGGTCTGCGAAGTCACCGGGCCGATCGGCCAACTGGTGCCGCAGGTGTCGCCGGGTTATGGCTACGCGGCGATCACCGTGGCGTTTCTCGGGCGCCTCAATCCGCTCGGCATTCTGTGCTCGAGTCTGCTGATGGCACTGCTGTACATCGGCGGCGAGAGCGCGCAGATGTCGCTCAATCTGCCGCAGGCAATCACCCAGTTGTTCCAGGGCATGATGCTGTTTTTCCTGCTCGCCTGTGACGTGCTGATTCTCTATCGGCCACGCCTGAAACTGCGCTGGACCCGGCGCGCCTCGACCCCTGCCGTAACCGCCGGAGCGCTGTGATGGACATCGATCTGTTGAGCAATATTTTCTACGCCATGGTCCGCTGCGGCACGCCGCTGCTCCTGGTGGCACTGGGTGAATTGATCTGCGAGAAGAGCGGCGTCCTCAATCTGGGTCAGGAAGGCATGATGCTGTTTGGCGCGGTGATCGGATTCATCGTCGCGCTGAACAGCGGCAACCTGTGGCTCGGCGTGCTGTTGGCGATGTTGGCCGGGATGTTGTTGTCGTCACTGTTTGCTCTGGTCGCGCTGGTGTTCAACGCCAATCAGGTGGCGACCGGGTTGGCTTTGACGATTTTCGGTGTGGGCCTGTCGACGTTTGTCGGCGCGGCCTGGGTCGGTAAACCGCTGGCGGGTTTCGAGCCTTTGCCGATTCCGTATTTGAGTGAGATTCCGCTGATCGGGCGGATGCTGTTTGCTCAGGACTTGCTGGTGTATCTGTCGTTCGCGCTGTTTGCGCTGGTGGCGTGGGTGATCATCAAAAGTCGTGTCGGGCTGATCATTCAAGCGGTCGGTGAGAACCCCGATGCAGCGAGTGCGATGGGCTTGCCGGTGCTGACCGTGCGCACGTTGGCGGTGTTGTTTGGCGGAGCCATGGCCGGGCTGGCCGGGGCGTATCTGTCGCTGGCCTACACCCCGATGTGGGCCGAAAACATGACCGCCGGACGCGGCTGGATCGCCCTGGCGCTGGTGGTATTTGCCAGTTGGCGAGTCTGGCGTTTGTTGCTCGGGGCGTATCTGTTCGGCCTCGCCAGCATCCTGCACCTGGTGGCACAGGGGTTGGGGCTGGCGATTCCGTCGAGCCTACTGGCGATGCTGCCGTATGTGGCGACGATTGTGGTGCTGGTGTTGTTGTCCCGCGATGCCGTGCGCACACGGTTGTATGCGCCGGTTTCGTTGGGGCAGCCTTGGCAGGCGGGGCATTAGGCATACACAGGAACTGTGGCGAGGGAGCTTGCTCCCGCTGGGGCGCGAAGCGGCCATCAACAGTGAGCCTGGACGATCTCGCACTCAGGCTTTACGACTGCTGCGCAGCCGAGCGGGAGCAGGCTCCCTCGCCACATATGGGGAGTGCCTGAACCACACCCCACGCCAGTTCAAAGACAAGAAAAACCACAAGAATCGAACTGGCCCCATGCAACAGGGCATACCCCTGCCACGCCGCAAACAGAAACCGCGCCACCGCGTCATAGCGTCCATACAGCGCCTGCGGATCACGAATCCGCAGCACCGCCCAAACGCACACCACCGAGCCCAACAGATTCGCCATCAACATATGCAGCGGTTGAAACGCCGGTAGTTCTCCCGGCCAGTTCAGTGCCGTCAGCAACTGATGCACAAGCGCAAAACTCCACGGCGTGACAAACGCTGCCGTGACGATCAGGTCATACCAGGCGCTGCCGCGCACCACGTTGCGATATTGCGTTGCCGTCCACATCGTTCCAGCTCCAAAAATTCAGGGAGCACGCACGGTAAAGCCTGGGGTATGCTCCAGGGTCAATACCTCCTTTGAGATCCAGCATGCGCATCGGTGAATTAGCCCGGGCCAGCGCCGTCAGTCGTGACACCTTGCGCTTCTACGAGCAGCGCGGGCTGATCGCGGCACAACGCAGCGCCAACGGTTATCGCGACTATCCGCCGGAGATGCTGCAACTGGTGCTCTACATCAAAACCGCGCAACGCCTTGGCTTTACCTTGGGCGAGATCGGCAACAGTGTCGCCGCCCTGTGGCACGCCCACGACCCGGAAAATGCGGTGGCGCAATTGCTGCGCGACAAACTGCAATTGATTGAAACCCGCATGAGCGAACTCGACACCCTGCGCCAGGAGCTGAAACTCCGGCTCGGTCAGGCGTGTCCATTGAATCCTGAACGCTGACTTTCAAGGAAACCCCATCATGTCTCAGGCAAAAAACGCACTGATCATCGGCGCCTCTCGGGGCTTGGGCCTCGGGCTGGTGAAGACGTTGCTGGGCGACGGCTGGCAAGTGACCGCCACCGTGCGCAATCCGCAGAAGGCCGAGGCGCTGCAAGCGCTGGGTGATGTGCGCATCGAGAAGCTCGACATGGACGATCAGCAAGCGGTGATCGCCTTGAGCCAGAAACTCAAGGGCGAAACCTTCGATCTGTTGTTCGTCAACGCCGGGGTCAAAGGCCCGGACGTGCAGACCCCGGGCGGCGCGACCCTGGCCGAGGTCGGCCAGCTGTTTTTCACCAACGCAGTGGCGCCGATCAATCTGGCTCAGCGCTTCGTCGGGCAGATCCGCGACGGCAGCGGCGTGCTGGCGTTCATGAGTTCGGTGCTGGGCAGCGTGACCATGCCCGACGCGCCGGAACTGGCGCTGTACAAGGCCAGCAAGGCAGCTCTCAATTCGATGACCAACAGTTTCGTCACTCAACTGGGCGAGCAGAAACTCACCGTGCTGTCGCTGCACCCGGGCTGGGTGAAGACCGACATGGGCGGCGAAGGCGCCGATCTCGATGTCGAGACCAGCACACGCGGGCTGATCGATCAGGTCAATGCGTTTACCGGCAAGGGCGGGCATCACTTCGTCAATTACAAGGGTGAAACCATTCCCTGGTAATCCTACAAATCCCCATGTAGGAGTGAGCCTGCTCGCGATAGCGGTGTGTCATTCAGCAAAAATGTTGCCTGATACACCGCTATCGC
>NZ_QETJ01000232.1:0-5793 GCF_003105095.1 Pseudomonas sp. NDM
GGTCCACGAGCCTTCTTCTGTTTGCCGCACACCAAAGTCAACGGTTGGAGTGAGCCTACTTGCGATGGCTTCGTGTCAGTCGACATTGCTCTCAACTGACGGAACGCTATCGCGAGCAGGCTCACTCCTACAGGGGTGTGGCGGGATTTAAATTATTTGGTCCAGTCAGCCACGCGATCCGGGTGTTTGGCCACCCAGTCCTTGGCCGCTGCATCAGGCTTGGCGCCGTCCTGAATCGCCAGCATCACTTCGCCGATTTCGTCTTTCGAGGCCCACTGGAAGTTCTTCAGGAACTTGGCCACTTCCGGTGCCTTGGCTTCCAGGCCTTTGCTGCCGATGCTGTTGACGGTTTCAGCCTGGCCATACACGCCTTTCGGGTCGTCGAGGAAGCGCAGTTTCCACTTGGCGAACATCCAGTGCGGCACCCAACCGGTGACGGCGATGGATTCGTTTTTCTTCTCGGCGCGGGTCAGCTCGGCAATCATGCCAGCGCCGGAACTGGCCTTGAGGCTGTACTTGTCCAGACCATAATCCTTGATCGCCTGATCGGTCTTGAGCATCACGCCTGAACCGGCGTCGATGCCGACAATGCGGTTTTTGAAGGTGTCGTCGGTTTTCAGGTCTTCGATCGATTTGGCTTTGACGTACTCAGGCACGATCAGGCCGATTTTTGCGTCCTTGAAGTTCGGGCCGTAATCGACGACCTGATCCTTGTTTTTCGTCCAGTAGTCACCGTGGGTCACGGGCAGCCAGGCCGAGAGCATGGCGTCGAGTTTGCCGGTGGCTACGCCCTGCCACATGATCCCGGTGGCGACGGCTTGCAGCTTCACGTCATAACCGAGTTTCTGTTTGATCACTTCGGCCGCCACGTGGGTGGTCGCGACGCTGTCGGACCAGCCGTCAACGTAACCGATGTTCAGGGTCTGTTTTTCAGCGTTGGCGAAAGTGGAACTCATCGCAAGCACCAGAGCGGCACCTGCGCCTAAAAGTCGTCGCATCTTCATCGTTTACTTCCCCGAAATGCTGCGCCCGACGGATGCCGGGCATCGTCAACGTATTGTTATGGTGCACAGCGCCCCCATCACGCCGGACCTCACACACCGAACATCAGCCGATTTTTCAAAAAGGGTACTGATGGTTTGATCATCAACCTCAAGCGGCAGGCGACCTGCTCTGTCAGCGACCTCAAGGCAACGAGAAACGACATCAGAAAGCCATTAATCAACCAAGATTAATTGACGCCAGACAATCCGCCCGAACTTTGCATGTACAACGCCTGCAAGCCCCCTGCCCCTCTATAAATGCAGGTAACATGCGTCGCTTTGCAGCCACTCGGCCCGACCATGTCCGCTACGTTCCGATTTCCTTTTCTGCCTTATCTGTTCGCCTGCCTGCTCGGGCTGCTGGCCCTTGGCGGTTTCTGGTACGGCCTCGGCCAACCGGTGATCCTGCCCGACGCTGCAACGCCGACGCACAAGCTGCAATGCGCCTCGTACACGCCGTTCGACAAGGACCAGTCGCCGTTCGACGTGCCGTTCAAATTGCGCCCGGAGCGCATGGACGCCGACCTCGCGCTCCTGGCGACGCGCTTCGAATGTATCCGCACCTATTCGATGACCGGCCTCGACGCTCTGCCCGATCTGGCGCGCAAGCACGGTCTGAAGTTGATGATCGGCGCCTGGGTCAACAGCAACCCCGTGGATACCGAGCAGGAAGTCGAGCTGCTGATCAAATCCGCCAACGCCAACCCCGACGTGGTGACGGCGGTGATCGTCGGTAACGAGGCGCTGCTGCGCAAAGAGGTCACCGGCGCGCAACTGGCGCGGCTGATCAACAAGGTCAAAAGCCAGGTCAAGCAACCGGTGACCTACGCCGACGTCTGGGAATTCTGGCTCAAGCACCCGGAAGTCGCGCCCGCTGTGGACTTCCTGACCATTCACCTGCTGCCATACTGGGAAGACGATCCGTCGAACATCGACGTGGCGCTGCGGCATGTGGCGGATGTGCGTCAGGTGTTCGGCAACAAGTTCGCGCCCAAAGACGTGATGATCGGTGAAACCGGCTGGCCGAGCGAAGGCCGTCAACGCGAAACCGCCGTACCGAGCCGGGTCAACGAGGCGAAATTCATTCGTGGATTCGTGACGATGGCCGAGCAGGAAGGCTGGCGCTACAACCTGATCGAAGCCTTCGATCAACCGTGGAAGCGCGGCAGTGAAGGCGCGGTTGGCGGCTATTGGGGACTGTTCGATGCCGATCGCCAGGACAAGGGTGTACTCGCAGGGCCGGTGAGCAATGTGCCGTACTGGAAAGAATGGCTGGCGGTCGGTGCTGTGATTCTGCTCGGCACGCTGATCCTCGGTGGTCGCGTTCGGTCCACACGTTCGGCGCTGCTGCTGCCGCTGCTGGGCGCCGTCGCTGCTTGCTCGATCGGAGCCTGGGGCGATCTGGCGCGGTTGACCACGAGGTTTGCCGGCGAATGGCTGTGGGTCGGTTTGCTGACCGGGTTGAATCTGTTGGTGCTTGCCCATGCCGCGCTGACGTTGAGTGCCCGTAGCGGATGGCGCGCGCGAGCTTTCGATTTCCTCGAGCATCGCGCCGGCTGGCTGGTCGCAGCGGCCGGTTTTGCCGCGGCGGTGATGATGCTGGAAATGGTCTTCGATCCACGTTATCGCAGTTTTGCCAGCATGGCGTTCGTGCTGCCGGCGCTGGTTTACCTGAGCCGCCCGGTGAGTGTGCCGCGCCGGGAGATTGCGTTGCTGACTTTCATGGTCGGTGCGGGGATCGTGCCGCAGTTGTATCAGGAAGGATTGCAGAATCAGCAGGCGTGGGGATGGGCGCTGATCAGTGGATTGATGGTGGTGGCATTGTGGCGCTGTCTGCGGGTTCGCAACGGCTGAGCAAGATCAAAAGATCGCAGCCTTCGGCAGCTCCTACAGGTGTACGACATGCAACTGTAGGAGCTGCCGAAGGCTGCGATCTGTTCTGTCACGCGTTGCGTGAGGATCTGACCAAGCGCAACCCGGCAATCACTACGGCAAGCACCGCCAACGTCGTGTTGTACAAGGCCAGGGCCGGCAACCCGAACACCAGCGCCAGCACCGCCAGCCACCACCCTGCCCGTCCGGGCACGACAAATCCCAACAGCGCTACGCCTACCGCCGCCCAGCCCAGCACCTTGAAATGAATCATCAGCCCGAGGTTCGAGCGCACCGCGCATTCCCAGCGACTGGCCTCGTCGACACAGATGCCCACCCACTGTCCGTCTTCCATGAAGCCGTAACGCGCGGCATAACTGGCGGCCAGCCACAGCGGCAACAAAACGAGCAGCACAATCACGGGCAAGCGGCGGGACATGGAGCACTCCAATCTGCGGAAATCGGCGGCCAGCTTAATCTGCCGGCCGGCATTCGCAAGCACTAACAACTGTTAACTGTTCAGCGAGCCCTCGCAACGTGTATCGTCCAGCTACTATTACCCCGAATTCCGCCTGTTTGGTGCCGCAGCATGGCACTTTGGCGCTTGGCCGGTGGTCATAGCCTGCGAACTTCAATCGGCACCTTCCTCTAAGGGATCTAGTCATGCTCCGTTCCTTGCGCTTCGCCGCGCTGTTCAGCGGCCTAATTTTGAGTGCGTCCGCGCTGGCGGTGGATATCGACGCCGCCAGTTATGGCTACCCGCTGACCAACCCGTTCGAGGCGACGATCGCCACGACACCACCGGACCTGCGTCCGGAGTTGCCGCTGGACGACGACATCACTCAGTCGGATCGCAGCCTCACCCTGCGCCCGGAGCGTGAATTCCAGCTGCCGGACAATTTCTGGGCAGTCAAAAAACTCACCTACCGCATCGCCACCCAGGACAAACCGGCGCCGCTGATCTTCCTGATCGCCGGCACCGGAGCGCGCTTTGACAGCACGCTCAACGAATACCTGAAGAAGTTGTATTACAAGGCCGGCTACCACGTCGTGCAGTTGTCCTCGCCGACCAGTTTCGACTTCATCAGCGCCGCTTCGCGTTTCGCCACCCCGGGCGTGACCAAGGAAGATGCCGAAGACATGTACCGGGTGATGCAGGCCGTGCGGGCGCAGAACCCGAAACTGCCGGTCACCGAGTACTACCTGACCGGTTACAGCCTCGGCGCCCTGGATGCTGCGTTCGTCGCGCATCTGGACGAAACCCGCCGCAGCTTCAACTTCAAGAAAGTCCTGCTGCTCAACCCGCCGGTCAATCTCTATACCTCGGTGACCAACCTCGACAAGCTGGTGCAGACCGAGGTCAAGGGTATCAACAACAGCACCACTTTCTATGAGCTGGTGCTGGCCAAACTGACCCGCTACTTCCAGCAGAAAGGCTACATCGACCTCAACGATGCGCTGCTGTATGACTTCCAGCAGTCCAAGCAGCATCTGACCAACGAACAGATGGCCATGCTCATCGGCACGTCGTTCCGCTTCTCGGCCGCTGACATTGCCTACACCTCAGACCTGGTCAACCGTCGCGGTCTGATCACCCCGCCGAAATTCCCGATCACCGAAGGCACCAGCCTCACGCCGTTCCTCAAGCGTGCGCTGCAATGCGACTTCGACTGCTACATCACCGAACAGGTTATTCCGATGTGGCGCGCCCGCACCGACGGCGGCAGCCTGCTGCAACTGATCGATCAGGTCAGCCTGTATGCGCTCAAGGATTACCTGCACGACAGCCCGAAAATCGCCGTGATGCACAACGCCGACGACGTCATCCTCGGCCCTGGCGACCTGGGTTTTCTGCGTAAAACCTTCGGTGATCGCCTGACCGTTTATCCACTGGGCGGCCACTGCGGCAACCTTAACTACCGCGTCAACAGCGACGCCATGCTGGAGTTCTTCCGTGGCTAAATATCTCCTGCTGATTGCAGCGTTCCTCTGTGCAGGCGTGGCCCAGGCCGACAACAGTAAAGCCGACGCACCGGTGGTGGTCGACAGCGACGGTTTCAAGGAACCGCTGACCAAACTCAAATTCAACCCGGGCCTGGACCAGCGCGAGTTCGAGCGCTCGACGCTCAACGCGCTGAACGTCTATGACCCGCTGGAATCGTGGAACCGTCGGGTCTACCACTTCAACTACCGTTTCGACCAGTGGGTGTTCCTGCCGGTGGTCGATGGCTATCGCTACATCACGCCAAGCTTTGTGCGTACCGGGGTGAGCAACTTCTTCAACAACATTGGTGACGTGCCGAACCTGGTCAACAGCCTGCTGCAGTTCAAGGGCCAGCGCTCGATGGAAACCACCGCGCGCCTGCTGCTCAACACCACGATCGGCATCGCCGGCCTGTGGGACCCGGCGACCGCCATGGGCCTGCCGCGCCAGAACGAAGACTTCGGGCAGACCCTGGGCTTCTATGGCGTGCCGGGCGGTGCGTACTTCGTACTGCCGATCTTCGGCCCGTCGAACATTCGCGACACTGCAGGTCTTGCCGTGGATTACACCGCCGACACTGCGATCAACTTCCTCAATGTCGCGGAAGTCAGCTCCAACCATCCGGAAGTCTGGGCACTGCGTGCGATCGACAAGCGCTACCAGACCAGCTTCCGCTACGGTCAGATGAACTCGCCGTTCGAGTACGAGAAAGTGCGCTACGTCTACACCGAAGCACGCAAGTTGCAGATCGCCGAGTAATTTCGGCGGGTACAAAAAAGGGCCATTCGATGCGAGTCGAATGGCCCTTTTTCATGGCATCACACAGATCAAATTGTAGGAGTGAGCCTGCTCGCGATAGCGGTGTACCAGTCACCACCTGTCCGGCTGACAAAC
>NZ_QETJ01000233.1:0-5754 GCF_003105095.1 Pseudomonas sp. NDM
CCATCGCGAGCAGGCTCACTCCTACAAGGGAACTGTGTTGCAGATGGAACTGTGGAACGGGACTGTTGCAAAGTATGTCTAGACTGTGACTGTCCCTATCGAGTGAAAAAACAATGACAACGCCCACCTCCCATTACACCGGTGAAGAGCGCAGCAAGCGCATTTTCGCCATTGTCGGCGCTTCGTCCGGCAACCTCGTCGAATGGTTCGACTTCTACGTCTACGCCTTCTGCGCGATCTATTTCGCCCCGGCGTTTTTCCCCTCCGATAACCCTACCGTGCAACTGGTCAACACCGCTGGCGTGTTCGCTGCCGGGTTCCTGATGCGGCCGATTGGTGGCTGGATTTTCGGCCGCGTCGCTGACAAGCACGGGCGCAAGAATTCGATGCTCATCTCGATCCTGATGATGTGCTTCGGCTCGTTGCTGATCGCCTGTTTGCCAACGTACAAGGACATCGGCGTCTGGGCGCCGGTGCTGTTGTTGTTTGCGCGCTTGCTGCAAGGCCTGTCGGTGGGCGGCGAGTACGGCACCACCGCGACTTACATGAGCGAAGTCGCGCTCAAGGGCCAGCGTGGTTTCTTCGCTTCGTTCCAGTACGTGACGCTGATCGGCGGGCAACTGCTGGCGGTGTCGCTGGTGGTGGTGCTGCAACAGTTCCTCACTGAAGAAGATCTGCGCGCCTACGGCTGGCGCATTCCGTTCGTGGTCGGTGCGGTGGCGGCGCTGATTTCGCTGTTCCTGCGTCGTTCGCTGAAGGAAACCACCAACGAAGAAACCCGTGCACACAAGGATGCCGGGAGCATCACCGCACTGTTCCGCGATCACAAGGCGGCGTTCATCACCGTGCTCGGCTACACCGCTGGCGGCTCGCTGATTTTCTACACCTTCACCACCTACATGCAGAAATACCTGGTGAACACCGCCGGCATGCACGCCAAGACCGCCAGCTACATCATGACCGGCGCGCTGTTCCTGTATATGTGCATGCAGCCGCTGTTCGGCATGCTTGCCGACAAGATCGGCCGGCGCAACTCGATGCTCTGGTTCGGCGCCCTCGGCACGTTGTTCACCGTGCCGATCCTGCTCAGCCTGAAAAGCATCAGCAGTCCGTTCCTCGCCTTCGTGCTGATCACCCTGGCGCTGGCGATCGTCAGTTTCTACACCTCGATCAGCGGTCTGGTGAAAGCCGAGATGTTCCCGCCGGAAGTGCGCGCCCTGGGTGTCGGCCTGGCTTACGCGGTGGCCAATGCAATCTTCGGCGGCTCGGCGGAATTCGTCGCCCTGAGCCTCAAGGCCGGCGGTATGGAAAACGCCTTCTACTGGTACGTCACGGCGATGATGGCGGTGGCCTTCCTGTTCAGCTTGCGGTTGCCCAAGCAGGCGAAGTATTTGCACCACGATCTCTAACCCGAAGTGCGCGGGCCGTTCTGGCCCGCGCCGGCAAGGACTGTTTATGACTCAGCGACCGGGCAATCAATTGTTCGATGCCTACTTCACCGCCCGCGATATGCGCGAGGTGTTCTGCGATCAAGGCCGGGTGCAGGCGATGCTCGATTTCGAAGCGGCGCTGGCCCGGGCCGAGGCGCGGGTCGGGCTGATTCCTTCATCTGCCGTGGCGCCGATTGCCGTAGCCTGCGACGCGGTCCTGTATGACTTCGTCGCGTTGGGCGAGGCGATTGCCACGGCCGGCAATTCGGCGATTCCGCTGGTCAAGGCGTTGGGCAAACAGATCGCCTCGAGCGATGCCGAAGCCGAGCGCTATGTGCATCTGGGCGCGACCAGTCAGGACGTGATGGATTCCGGGCTGGTCCTGCAATTGCGTCAGGCGCTGGCGCTGATCGAAGACCAACTGACGCATCTGGCCGACTCACTTGCCGCCCAGGCACAACGTTTTGCCACCACACCATTGGCCGGGCGCACCTGGCTGCAACACGCGACGCCAGTGACGCTGGGCATGAAGATCGCCGGTTGGCTGGGCGCTGTGACGCGCAGCCGCCAGCGTCTGCGAGAACTCAAGCCACGGCTGCTGGTGCTGCAATTCGGGGGCGCGTCGGGGACGCTCGCGGCGCTGGGCGAGCAGGGGTTGCCGATTGCTCAAGCGCTGGCCGAAGAACTTCAACTGAGCCTGCCCGAGCAACCGTGGCACACCCAGCGCGATCGCATCGTCGAGTTCGGCGCGGTGCTTGGCTTGATTGCCGGCAGCCTCGGCAAATTCGGTCGCGACATCAGCCTGTTGATGCAGACCGAGGCGGCGGAAGTGTTCGAACCCGCCGCACCGGGCAAGGGCGGTTCGTCGACCATGCCGCACAAGCGCAACCCGGTCGGCGCGGCGGTGCTGATCGGCGCGGCAACGCGGGTGCCGGGGCTGGTATCGACACTGTTCAGCGCCATGCCCCAGGAACACGAGCGCAGCCTCGGTTTGTGGCACGCCGAATGGGAAACCCTGCCGGAAATCTGCTGCCTGGTGTCCGGTTCGCTGCAGCAGGCGCGTTTGCTCGCCGATGGCCTGGAGGTCGACGCCGCACGCATGGCCAGCAACCTCGAATTGACCCAAGGGCTGGTGCTGGCCGAAGCGGTGAGTATCGTCCTCGCGCAACGAGTGGGCCGCGACACCGCGCATCATCTGCTCGAACAATGCTGCAAGCGCGCGGTGGCCGAACAACGCCACTTGCGCGCCGTACTCGGTGACGAGCCGCAAGTCACCGCCGAACTCAGCGGTGCTGAACTCGATGATCTTCTGAACCCGGCGCATTACCTTGGTCAGGCGCAAGTCTGGGTCGAGCGCGCGGTGGCCGAACACAACGCTTTGACTGTCTGAAGGAGAGGGCTGTGGCTTTCGTTCAACTCGCCGATGGCGAACTGCATTATCAAATAGAAGGCCCGGCCGATGCGCCGGTGCTGGTGCTGTCCAACTCGCTGGGCACCGACCTGCACATGTGGGATGCGCAGATGCCTGCGTTCACCGAGCATTTTCGCGTGCTGCGTTTCGACACTCGCGGCCACGGACAATCGGTGGTCACCGAAGGGCCGTACAGCATCGAGCAACTGGGCCACGACGTGCTCGGTCTGCTGGATGCGCTGCACATCGAGCGCGCGCATTTTTGCGGATTGTCGATGGGCGGGCTGATCGGTCAGTGGCTGGGTATTAACGCCGGGCATCGTTTGCACAAGCTGATCGTCTGCAACACCGCAGCGAAGATCGGTGATCCGTCGGTGTGGAATCCACGCATCGAAACCGTGTTGCGCGACGGCCCGGCGGCGATGGTCGCGCTGCGTGATGCCTCGATCGCGCGCTGGTTTACTCCGGACTTTTCGGCGGCGCATCCCGAGGCGGCGAAGAAGATTACCGACATGCTCGCCGCGACCAATCCGCAGGGCTATGCGGCCAATTGCGCGGCGGTGCGCGATGCCGATTTCCGTGAACAACTGGCTTCGATCAATGTGCCGTTGCTGGTGATTGCCGGCAGCGAAGATGCGGTGACGCCGCCGTCCGGCGGGCATTTCATCCGCGACCATGTGCGCGGCGCCGAGTACGCCGAGTTCTACGCGGCGCATTTGTCCAACGTGCAGGCCGGCACCGATTTCAGCGACCGGGTGCTGGCGTTTTTGCGAGCTCAGTGAGGAAAATTTTGTGGACGAGAAACAACGTTACGACGATGGCATGCAAGTGCGCCGCGCGGTACTGGGTGATGCCCACGTCGATCGCAGCCTGACCACGCTGACCGAGTTCAACTCGGAATTCCAGGAGATGATCACCCGCCACGCCTGGGGCGATATCTGGACCCGCCCGGGCCTGCCCCGGCACACCCGCAGCCTGATCACCATCGCCATGCTGATCGGCATGAACCGCGAAGGCGAACTGAAACTGCACCTGCGCGCCGCGGCCAATAATGGCGTCAGCCGTGGCGAGATCAAGGAAGTGATCATGCAGAGCGCGATCTACTGCGGGATTCCGGCGGCGAATGCGACGTTTCATCTGGCGGAATCGGTTTGGGATGAGCTAGGCGTCGAATCTCGAGAATAATGGCGACCGGTCTGCCGCTTTCGCGAGCAGGCTCGCTCCCACAGTTGGAATGCGTACCCGTGTAGGAGCTGCCGAAGGCCGCGATCTTTTGATCTTGTTTTTAAAAAATCAAAATCAAAAGATCGCAGCCTTCGGCAGCTCCTACAAGGATCGGTAGTTAGAGCAGGCTGATCGGGTAGCTGACGATCAATCGGTTCTCATCAAACTCGTTATTGCTGAAATCCCGGCGCATGGTCGAGTTGCGCCATCTGACGTTCAAGTCTTTCAACGTGCCGCTCTGCACCGTGTAACCCAGTTCCGATTCGCGACCCCATTCCTTGCCGTCGGTAATCGTCCCGGTGTGCACGTTGTCGCCACTGATGTAGCGGTTCATCAGGGTCAGACCGGGGATGCCCATGGCGGCGAAATTGTAGTCGTGGCGCAGTTGCCAGGAGCGTTCCTGAGCGTTGTCATAACTGGCGTTGTAGCTGTCGTTGGCCAGGGTGCCGCCACTGGTGCCGTTGACCCGCATCCACGCGCTGTCGCCGGTCAGTTTCTGCAGGCCGACGTAGAACGTGTTGCCGCCGTATTTGGCGGAAAACATCCCGTACCAGGTCTTGTTGTCGAGATCGCCGGCGCGGGCGCTGCCATCTTCCTTGCCATAGAAAAAGCCGAGGTTGGCGCCCAGCGTCCAGTCGCCGAGCGGCTGGCTGTGCAGCACGTTGAGGTACTGCTGGCTGTAGATGTCCTTGAGCTGCGCGTTCCATAAGCCGATCTGCGTGCGCTTGTCGTTGAACAGGTATTCGCCGCCCTGGAAGTTGAAACGGTCAGAGGTGAACGCGGCTTTGCCGGTCATCGACATGTCGCTCATGCTGCTGTCGTCGCGCGGGCTGTTGGCGCGGAACTGGCCGCCATAGAGGGTCAGGCCAGCGATTTCCTTCGAAGTGATCTGGCCGCCACGAAAAGTCTGCGGCAACGAACGACCGTCGTCCGAACGCAGGATCGGCAGCACTGGCATCCATTCGCCGACCTTGACTTCGGTCTGCGAGAGTCTGGCCTTGAACGCGACGTTGGTGCGACCGAAGTTGTCCGCCGGGCGACCGTCATGGTCCAGTGGCAACAACTGCGTACCGCCCGTGCCTTTGCCGCCATCAAGCTTGACCGAATACAGCCCGAGCACGTCCATGCCGAAACCGACGGTGCCTTGGGTGACGCCGGATTTCGCGTCGAGGATGAAACTCTGCGTCCACTCTTCAGCCTTGCCCTGGGCTTTGGTCGGGTTGGTGAAGTTGCGGTTGATGTAGAAGTTGCGCAGGTTGAGGTTGACCTTGGCGCCTTCGACGAAGCCACCTTCTTCGGCGCTGGCTGGCAGGGCCAGACCAGCGATGGCCAGGGCGATCACACCGGGCAATGCATAAGGCACAGGGAAAACTGTCATGGACTTGGGTCTCTCTTGTTTTTTTAGGGCGAACGGCTGCGCTGTCGCGGCGGGTGCGGCGCAGGCAAAGTGATGCGTGTCTGAGGTTAAGCGGTGGCGGTCAGCCGGGCGGGGCAGGGCGCTGGAGCATGGTGTCGAACCTTGTTGTTATTGGTTTTCTGGGTCGAATGGTGAAGGGCGCGGATGATTGGATTCAATTGGGAAAAGCGGGTTTTGGGCGGTTATCGAACGCAAGATTCCTCCGGATTAGGTGGTGAGTGTGAGGTCCTCTTCGCGAGCAGGCTCGCTCCCACAATTGGAATGCGTTTCCC